>JAGBRZ010000159.1 GCA_017632155.1 Clostridia bacterium | reverse complement strand
GATATCCGACGATGCTTCTCTGAAGCTGAGTTCCGAGTACAAGATCGGTGACGAGATAGATGTATTTGTTATCCGCGTCAGCGATGTTGACGGATGCGCAACCGTTTCCAAAAAGCGCGCAGATCTTGACAAGAATTGGCATATCATCGTTGATGCCAAGGAAAGCGGCGAGAACCTTGAGGGTGTTGTTGCCGAGGCTGTCAAGGGCGGCGTAGTTATCAAGCTCTACGGCGCAAGAATTTTTGTACCCGCATCGCAGACCACAGTTCCCAAGGGCGGAGATCTCGCAACTCTCGTTGGCCAGACCGTTAAGTTCAAGGTTATTGAGCTCAAGGGCCAGGGCAAGAGCGCTGTCGGTTCCATCCGCGCGTCTGCAAGAGAAGAGAGAAAGGCTCTCGAGTCTGTCTTCTGGGCAGAGATCGAAGAGGGCAAGTACTACACCGGTAAGGTAAGAGGAATGACCGAGTACGGCGCATTCATCGACCTCGGCGGAGTAGACGGTATGCTTCACAAGAGAGAGATGTCCTGGAAGCCCATACATAAGCCCGCAGATATTCTCAATATCGGCGACGAGCTTACCGTATTCGTTAAGTCCTTCGACCTCGAAAAGAAGCAGATCACTCTCGGTTACAAGACTGAGGAGACTCATCCTTGGAAGGTATTCAAGGCTCAGTACGCTGAGGGCGACGTTCTTGATGTAACCATCTCGAACATTATGTCCTACGGTGCATTTGCCAAGATCACCGATGACGTTGACGGTCTTATCCACGTTTCTCAGATCGCTCTTACCCGCGTTGACAATCCCGCCGATGTCCTCGCTTCCGGTCAGAACGTTTCTGTTAAGATCACCAAGATCGATGACGAGCAGCAGAGAGTAAGCCTCTCCATCAAGGCTCTCCTTGAGGAAGAGACTGCTGAAGAAGCTGAAGCTACCGACGCTGAATAATTCAGAGTTAACTTAAAATTGAACCGACTTCGCAAGAGGTCGGTTCTTTTTTTGTAAAAAATTGAAAAAGGACTTGAATTTCTCCCTCAAAGCGAGTATAATATTATATGCATAAATTTTTGAAAAGAGGTACGCAAAATGAAAGTTATAGTTTGTAAAGATTACGCAGAAATGTCCCGCCGCGCGGCTGATGTTTTCGTTGACTACATCAAAGCTAATCCCACCGGTATCCTCGGACTTGCAACCGGTTCTTCTCCCGAAGGTATCTACGAGTGCCTTATCGCGGATAACAAGGCTGGCAAGATCGATTTCTCCGGCATCAAGACCTACAATCTCGACGAGTACTATCCCATTGAGCCCACCCACGAGCAGAGCTACCGCTATTTTATGAACGATAAGCTCTTCGATCACGTAAACATCGACAAGGCAAATACCTTCGTTCCCGACGGAAAGTGCGAAGATCCCGAGGCGTTCTGCAAGGCGTACGACGAAAAGATCGCTGCAGCGGGCGGTGTCGGCATCCAGCTCCTCGGCGTAGGCCGCAATGGTCACATCGGCTTTAACGAGCCCGGTGACGAGCTCATCGGCGCAACCCACCTTACCTCTCTCTGCGAGAGCACAATCGACGCAAACTCCCGTTTCTTTGAGACCCGCGACGACGTTCCGCGCCACGCTATCACCATGGGTATGGACGGCATCCTCTCCGCAGAGTGCATCGTTCTTGTAGCATCCGGCAAGGAAAAGCACGAGGCAATTGCAGCTCTTCTCAGCGGCAAGTATACCACCAACACTCCCGTAACTCTCCTCCGTTCGCATAAGAACGTTTACATCTTCTGTGACGAGGCGGCTTATAACGGCTGATAAATATGAGCGAGTTTTTTGATAAAGTTAAGTACGAGGCAGAAACCGTTCTTAACGAGCTTCTTGCCGAGGCGAACCTTAAGAAGGGCGATATCCTCGTCATCGGCTGCTCGACCTCCGAGGTCGCGGGCGGAAGAATAGGCAAGGATTCATCCGCGGAAGCTGCAGAGGCTATCTTTGCTGCTGTAAAGCCCATTCTCGACGAAAAGGGAATATACCTCGCCGCGCAGTGCTGTGAGCATCTCAACCGCGCACTGATCGTCGAGCGCGAGTGCCTTGAGAAGTATAATCTTCCCGAGGTCTGCGTAATGCCCCATCCTCACGCGGGCGGCTCTTGGGCGACCAAGGTATGGAGCGAATTTGATTCTCCCGCTGCAGTTGAGTGCATTTCGGCTCACGCGGGCATCGATATCGGTCTTACCCTTATCGGAATGCATCTCAAAGCCGTTGCAGTTCCCGTCAGAGTGAGCCTTTCGAAGATCGGCAACGCGACCATCACCTGCGCGCGCACACGCCCGAAGCTTATCGGCGGATGCAGAGCGATTTACCCCGATTAATATGTTTCAGGCTGTTCCTTGCGAACAGCCTGATTTTTTTGACAAAATTGACCATTAAAATACATAAAAAGGTAAAAAGACGTTAAAAATATTTTTAAATCCGATTGACATTTGCACCGAAAGTATGATATAATAATATATATATTTTTTACCGGAGGAGATAAAATGGAAAGCCGTTCAAATAAGGGCATAAAGACTTTTCTTATCACCTCTTGCAAGGGCGGTGTCGGAAAATCCACCGTTGCCGCGAATATTGCTTTTTCGATTGCCGCAAGCGGAAAAAGAGTCCTTTTGGTTGATTGCGATTTTTCAAACCGCTCGCTCGACTTGATCCTCGGATATGAGGAAAACGTCTTTTTTGACATTTGCGATCTTGTCACCGGACGCGCCACGGCATCGAAAACCGTTATGCAGGATTATCGCGAGGAAAGACTCAATTTTATCGCGGCACCGCATATCAAAAAGGATGAATTTACCCCCGAGGAATTCAAGGAGGCAGTTATGGCTGCGGCTCGCGAATTCTTCTGCGAATACGTATTTATAGATACTCCCGGTGCGCTTGACGGTACGCTCCCTTTGGTCGCGCCCTGTGCCGATGCCGCGCTTATTGTTACATCTCACCAGCCGACGACCGTGCGCGGTGCAGAAAAAACGGGTTATCAGCTCGAAGATCTCGGTATCAAAGAGCAGTACCTAATCATCAATAGATACGACAAAAAGGGCGTTCTTGACGGGACGAGCCCCGGCCTTAATTGGCTGATCGACCGCACTCACGTTCCGCTTGTTGGAGTTATCCCCGATTCAAAGGATCTTGAAAAAGCACAGATCGCGGGTAAGCTTGCGGTTCAGATGCGCCGCGACCGCGAAAAGGTTCGCGATGCTTTTGAGGAAACCTCGCGCAGAATATGCGGTGAGAGAATCCCGATAATGTCCTACCTCCCCGAAAAGAAGAGAAGAAAACTTCTCTATTCATAATATCAGACATCAAAGTGAAAGGAATGAGAAAATGGAAATAGCTATCGTTGCACACGACAAGAAAAAAGAATTGATGGCGGAATTTTGTACCGCTTACTGTGGAATACTCTGTAAGCATAATCTTTATGCGACAAGTATTACGGCAAAGTATATTTCCGAGGCGACGGGTCTTCGAATTGAGCGCCTTCTCACCGGTGACCACGGCGGAGAAGAGCAGATCGCACAGAGAATTGCTTATAACGAGATCGACCTTCTCATCGACTTCCGCGACACCGATCCCTCCGTCCTTATAAACGAACGATCAAACGAGCTTTTGCGTCTTTGCGATATGTATAATATCCCCGTTGCGACCAATATCGGTACTGCGGAGGCTCTTATCATCGCGCTTGACCGCGGTGATCTTGATTGGCGCTCGTTTGTCAACCCAAGAACCGCACATACTCCCCATAAGTTTTGATAATTTTTGTTCGCACTCTTGACAAATCGGTCAAAGAGGAGTATAATATTATATCGTAAATGCAACGGACAAGTCCTTGCCAAGTTTCGTCCAAAGAGAGGAAGCGTTTGCTGAAAGCTTCTGTCGAGACCGCAAAGGGTACCACCGGTGTGTCATTTTGAATACTTATTTTAAGTTATAAATTCGGGTGGAACCGCGCATATAAACAGCGCCCCGACAGCGAGAGCTGTCGGGGCGCTGTTTATAAGTGAAAAGTGAAGAGTGAAAAGTGGAAAGTTGCGGATTTTGCCGAAGGCAAATACCTTCTCGCTTGGCTCGAAAAGCATTTTTATAAAAATAATTTCCGAACAAAGTGAGGAAATTTTCCTTAACTTTTCACTTTACACTTTTCACTTTACACTTTTCTCACTCCGCCAAATCAAATACAGAAATTCATTATAATAGGAGAAATAAAATGAACGTAAGAATCAATGCTATCGATTATTCGGTAGAAAACGCATCCACGGTTTTTGAAGCCGCTTCTGCGGCGGGCGTTGTTGCCCGCGAGCATATCGCGGCAAAGGTGAACGGCGTTGTTTCGGCAATGTCCACACCCGTCAAGGAAGGCGACGAGATCATTCTTCTCACCTTCGCTGATGAAGAAGGCAAGAAGGTTTACCGCCACACCGCATCCCACATCCTTGCTCAGGCAGTTAAAAGACTTTACCCCGAGACCAAGCTCACCATCGGTCCCGCAGTAGACAACGGCTACTACTATGACTTCGACAGCGATATCTCCTTTACTCAGGATATCCTCAAAAATATCGAATCCGAGATGAAGAAGATCATGCGCGAAAACCTTCGCATCGAGCGCTTTGAGCTCCCCCGCGAGGAAGCTATTGCTCTTATGACAGAGAAGGAAGAACCCTACAAGGTTCAGCTTATCGAAGAGCTTCCCGAGGATGCTGTTATCAGCTTCTACCGTCAGGGCGAGTTCGTTGATCTTTGTGCAGGTCCTCACCTCTTCTCGACCGCCGCTGTAAGAGCCGTAAAGCTCACTCAGTGCACCGGCGCTTATTGGAAGGGCGACCAGAACAACAAGATGCTTCAGCGTGTCTACGGTATCGCATATCCCTCCAAGGAAGAGATGAACGCATACCTCACCGCAGTTGAAGAGGCAAAGAAGCGCGACCACAACAAGATCGGCCGCGAGCTTGAATATTTCACCACCGTTGATTCGATCGGTCAGGGCCTTCCCATTATGCTCCCCAAGGGTGCAAAGACCATTCAGATACTTCAGAGATTTGTTGAGGACGAGGAGAGAAGACGCGGATATCTTCTCACCAAGACACCTCTTATGGCAAAGTCCGATCTTTACAAGATCTCGGGTCACTGGGATCACTACCGTGACGGTATGTTCATCCTCGGAGATCCCGACGATGAGACCAAGGAATGCTTTGCTCTCCGTCCTATGACCTGTCCCTTCCAGTATCAGGTATTCCTCAATAAGAAGCGCTCTTACCGCGATCTGCCTATGCGACTCGGTGAGACCTCTACACTTTTCAGAAATGAAGAGAGCGGCGAGATGCACGGTCTTATCCGCGTTCGTCAGTTCACCATTTCCGAGGGTCACCTTATCCTTACTCCCGATCAGCTCGAAAACGAGTTCAAGGGCTGTCTTGACCTCGCGCTCTATATGCTTGATGCTCTCGGACTCAGAGAGGACTGCTCGTTCCGCTTCTCGCAGTGGGATCCCAACCGTACCGATAAGTACGAGGGCACGGCAGAGCAGTGGGAAGAGGCGCAGTCTGTAATGAAGACTATTCTCGACAATATCGGACTTGATTATAAGATCGGTATCGATGAGGCGGCGTTCTACGGTCCTAAGCTCGATATTCAGATCTAGAACGTACACGGTACGGAAGACAGCCTTATCACCATCCAGATCTTTATGCTTCTTGCAATGAAGTTC
>JAGBRZ010000158.1 GCA_017632155.1 Clostridia bacterium | reverse complement strand
CGCGGTAAGAGCCGAAACCCGTTGCGAAAATAATATTGATGTCGGGATTAATTGCTTTCAGCATTTTTGCGGCTGTAACACCGTCTGTCCCTTTCATTTCAATATCCAAAAACGCAATGTCGCAAGATTCATTTTTCATGTGTTCGACCGCTTCGGATGCATAGCGAAAGCCATATATCTGCGCATCGGGAGCAGCTTTTTGTATAGATGAAATTAAGCCCTGCAAAGCGATTTTTTCATCGTCTACTGCAATGATCTTCATGTGCTTTCCTCCTCTGCTTTGGGGATTCTTATGATTGCCGTAGTGCCTTCTCCGATTCTGCTTTCGATTGAGAGCGTTCCATTGCACAGATGCTTAAGGCGTTGTCTTATATTGCTGATGCCGACGTGTTTATGCTCGTCAATGGGAAGCGTTGTATCAAATCCTGCACCCGTGTCACGAATTTCGATCTCATAACAGTTGTCTGTCTCCCTTGTTGAAATACAAAGTGTGGAGATTCCTTCTTTTTTTGAGGTTCCGTGCTTTACTGCATTTTCTACGATCGGCTGAACGGTAAGAACGGGGAGCTTAAAGTTGGTTACGGGCAGATCGAAAGTTATTTGTAGCTCGTCGTCAAAGCGAACCTTTTCAATATCAAGATAGGATTTCACAAATGACATTTCTTTGTCAAAATGTATCAGCTCTCTGCGGTCTAAGTTGTCGATATTGTTGCGCAGATACGTAGAGAAGGAGTTGAGCGTATTTCTTGCAAGCTCCGGATCGATCTCGCACAGATGATAGATGGTGTTGAGCGTATTGAAAATGAAGTGAGGCTGCATTTGAGATAGCATGATGGAGATGCGGCTTTCTTGCAATTCGAGCTTGAGTGCCTGCTTTTCTATCTCCAGCTCGCGAGCTTTTTCGGCGGCGTTGATGTGAGAGGGAACAATACGCAGGACGATGACCAGCGCGATGATAAATACCGCGAGGAATACGATTTTAGAGGCATATCCGCCTTCCCACCAACCAAGTCCCGTTGACAGAACATCTAACATAAAGGTGAAGAGCGCGGCAATCCCGACCAAATAGAGAAATTTTTTGGCAGTAGTAGATTTTCTAAAACCGATGCTTTGGCATATAATAAGAGTCAGAGCAACCGCCATTTCAATAACAGACCACCAAATCCACGTGTCATAGAATTTAATATCGCTAAAGAAGGAGACAGCTATACAAGTAAGTGCGGCAATTGCGGAGAGGGAGACGGCTACTATGCCGACCTTCTTCGCTTTGTTTTTTAACTGCGTTACAATGAGTGCTGTACCGAACAGCATATAAAACATCATACAAAGCCCCAGCACTCTGGTATTGAAGATGTTTGGTTCGTTCCATATACTTACGGCAAACGCGTCAAACATAAAGTATCCGCCGGCAAAGAAGGACATCAGGCCGATAAGCCAAATTACCTTGCTGTATTTGATGTGAATGATCGTAGCGAATGCAGCAATACCGAGAATGACGATAGAAAAAATGAGTATTAAGCTTCCAACAGTTCGTTCGGCCTCTCCTTTTTCGAGCATCATACTTTCGTGGTAGACACCCGGAGCAATAGACATGTTTTCAAAAAAATCGTCTATCGCATTAACGTTTCCATATCTATGAGGGTTATGAAGAACGATAGTGAGAGGCTGATCGCCCATAGAGGGAACAGAACCCCACATGCTTGCGCAGGCGTCCTCGCCCAGCATATCATTTTCCACATCGAAAACGATCTTTCCGCCACCCGGCAAAATGGCAGTACCGCCAATATGGTTAAAGTATAAGCTGACTGTGTTATTCTTTGACAACGGACCAATCGCCTCACCGGTTTCGGGATTGTGCATTAAGAAGATTCCTTGCAGAGTAACGTCACCCTTGTCAGCGGGAATATGTACGTCCTTAGTATAGGTATGCCATTCTCCGTCACCGATCTTATATTCTCCCTGAAAGGAAACACCGGCAATCATAGGGGATTCTGCTTGTGACGAGTTGCGAGTTCCTACCAATAAGAAAAGCATAGAAAACAGAATGATGGCTATGATTGAGATTGGAAATAATATGGATTTTAGAAAGAATTTCTTTTTTTTCATACTCGTGCCGTCCTTAAAAATCCTCAAAAATTTGTAATAATCAAAATTGATTATAACATAAAAACCGATTTTTTTCAAGTCTTCGTGTAGGAAAAAATAATTTGAATTTTTCTGATCAATGACAATGCTTTTTTATGGAAGTGTGGAACTTGTGTGGAACATGATATGTTATAATGAACCACTGAAATCTATTATGGGTACGTATCGTTATCGCAAAGCCTATGTGATAAGCGTTTTACCTATCAAAAAAATCTAAGGAGGATTTTATTGTGAGAAAAAGAAGATTGGTGTTATCTGCTCTTTTGATCATGTGTATGGTGGTTGCCATGATACTCGGTGCTATGCCGATGAGTGTCTTGGCTGCTGACGCAGCGGAGCCCGCTTTGACGGGCACAAAGCTGACGACTGCACATGCGGGTCAAACCTTGGCGGCAGGTGAGTATTATGTAGAGCCCGGTGCAACGCTTACGTTGCGCGGCGGGACAGGGAAGAGCGGACTTACGGTTGCCGCAAACAGCACCGTAACCATCCACATTCCCGAAGGCTCGACCCTGAACGTGTACGGCGGCAATGCTAGCGGCACGACCGGTGCAGGTGCGGGTATTGAGGTTGGCTTAACCAGCAATCTGAAAATTATCGGTTCGGGTACGCTGAATGCTACCGGTGGTAAAGCAGCAAACGGTAGTAACGGTGCCAATGGCGAAACTGCAACGTGGGGCGATGACGGTCACTCCTATATTCCGGATAGCGGATATGGCGGAAGCGGTG
>JAGBRZ010000157.1 GCA_017632155.1 Clostridia bacterium | reverse complement strand
ATCGCGCCCCAAAACTCAACAGCCTCGCCGTATCGTGTTTCGGGTCTGTCGAACATCTCACCGCATCTGTCACACTTATACATCAGACCACCACCGCACCAATTTCTTCTGCGCTGATCTTCAGCACCTTGCAGTAGTTTCTCAACTCACGGCGGCTGATGGTGTCCGGCTCTCTCAGCCTCTTACTAACTGTAAGCTCCTTACACTTGAGCCTCTTGGCGAGTTCGCGCTGTGTGTATATACCCTCTCTCGCCATCGCCATCTTGACCAATCTGCGGAACTCTTCATCCTTCTTGGCATCCGCAGTCAAATATACCTTGGGCATATCTTCCCTCCTTAAATCTCTTTCAGCCATCGGAGCAGGCTTTTTTTACCGCCTGCCCATCTGTATATGGGATATGTTGCTAATGCTCCCACCAAAATCCCCACGGGGAATACTGCGAATAATGCTGCTACTCCGATCATAGTTGCCTCCTTGTACTGTCCTGTTTATCGTCCTTCTGACGTTGTATGATGGTACATATCCATAGCTCTTCTGAGCTTTTCTTCTTCATGCAAAATTGTTTTGATCGACAAACCCAAATGCTTAGATAAGCCGTTTGCAAGTGACAAATCCAAGTTGCTTTGTCTTGTTCCCTTTTCAATCGCACAGCAATAGCTTTCTGAAATGTGAAGCTTATCGCCAAGCTCCTTGAGGGTCATTTGTTTCTTTGTCCTTGCTTCTCGCATCCACTCTCTCATCTTATCACCGCCTTCGCTTGTCGTTTCGTGAAGTTCATTTATATAATACATCTTTCTTCTCAGTTTGTCAAGCACTTTCTATTCATTTTGACAAGTTATATTTACTTTACATTTTGAAAAGATTATAATAAAGGCAAAGGAGGAGATTGCATTGCTAAAATTGCGAGAATTGCGTAAAAAATGTGGCATAACCATGAAAGAGCTTGGCAAGGAAATGGATGTTGCCGAAAGCACAATATCCCAATACGAAACAGGAAAAAGGGAGCCATCATATGAGATGCTTCTAAAGTTCGGCGAGTTTTTCGGCGTTTCTGTTGATTACATCTTGGGCAATGAGATGCAAGGCGGCGAACCACCGCGAACTATTACCGAAGCTGATATCAAAGCTGCATTTTTTGAGGGCGCAGACAACCTTTCCCCCGAAGAGCAGGATATGTTGTGGAGGGACGCCAAAGAGTATATCGGATATAAGTTAGAGCAAAGGAGGCGGAATAAGTGAAGAAATTACTTGCCTTGTATGAGTACGCAGAGCAGATGGACATTGATGTTGATTGGTTTCTGCTGACAAGAGCATCGTCTTTATCGGTCGAGCTTCCGGGTGGTAAGTATGCTATTGCCTTAGACCCTTCTAAGCTCCAGTCCATCAACGATGAGCGCGTACACCTTGCCCATGAGCTTGGGCATTGTATTACAGGCAGTTTCTATAACAGATATACTCCCTTGGATGTACGGCAAAAGCATGAGAACCATGCTGATAAATGGGCAATAAAAAAACTTATTGATTTAGATGAGTTTGCAGTTGCTCTTAAAGAGGGCAATGACACCTCGGCACTTGCTGATCGTTTCGGAGTGACCGAAACACTAATAAAAAAAGCCGTCTGTTGGTACACAAACGGCAACTTGGCTTTTGAGAATTATGGAATGTAAAGGAGAGATAAACATGAAGAAAATTAATCGTTTATTCCTATGTTTGGTCTTTTGCGCGGCAATGCTCACTACCACCGCATTGGCCGCTGAAAAGATAACTGTCAACACAGATATGAGCATCTTGGTAGAACATGAGGTTTTTAAACCTTCTAATACTCTCGGTGAACAAGTCATGGTTGCTGAATATGACGGCACAACCTATGCGCCGCTGCGTGCATTGGCTGAAGCCTATGGCCTTACAGTTGGATATGATGCCGAGCGCAGAATAGCAACCGTTGACCGCATTGAGGGTGTAGAACCTACAATGACGGAGCCTGAGTTTGAAGTAGAATACCCCAAAAACATGACCATCAATGTAAATACAGATATGCAGATCCTTGTTGATGGTGAAATCTTTGTTCCTCGCAACACCGAAGGCGAAAAGGTTATGGTCTTTGAGTATGGTGGCACAACTTATGCGCCCCTCAGAGCTTTGGCTGAAGCCTATGACCTCGAAGTTTCTTATGACCATGAGCTGCGTTCCGCTTCTGTCGCAGAGGTTTATGATGTTCTCAGAATCATTGACGGCGATACCATTCAGATAGATTATAAAGGTGTCAAAGAAAAAGTACGCATGATTGGTATAGACACTCCCGAAAGTGTCCACCCGGACGATGACAAAAACACCGAGGCTGGCCTTGTTGCATCAGAATACACCGAAATGCTTCTCAAGGGCAAAAAGGTATCTATCGAACTGGATGTTCAGGAACGAGATCAGTATGGCCGCATCCTTGCCTATGTCTATCTCGAAGGCAAGATGGTCAACAAAACTCTGCTCGAAGAGGGTTATGCTGTAATGTCCACATATCCTCCCAATGTTAAATATGTTGATGATTTCCGCGCTATTGTAGCTGCTCAGTATGAGGATACGTTCCCCTCTAAAACTCCCGAGGTTGATGAAGCCGAAACAATCACGGTTTACATCACCCCTACCGGCAAGAGATACCATTATGATGACACTTGCAATGGCGGCAAATATATCGAGTCTACACTTAAAGAAGCTCTTTCCTTTGGTCTTACCCCTTGCAAAAAATGTGCGCAGTAATGAAAGAAGATTATAAAATTGCTGTCGGCTTGTCCGATCAGGAGCTGACAGATGAGATGATCGCAGAAACACTTTCTTTTATTGGTTTCATCGAAAAGAAAAAAGCTGCCCCGAAGGACAGCGACAAAGAATAATAAAAAAACCGCCCAAGTGTTAGCAGCACTCAGGCGGCGGCATTACAGGGACAGAGCCTATAACGCACTCAACAAATGTATTATATCACCTGTCCCATTGTTAAGTCTATCTTTTTTTGAAAGGATCGGTGAATATGGCAAAAGCAAAGAAACTGCCATCGGGTAATTGGCGTGTGCAATTATACATCGGCACAATCGATGGAAAACGGCAGTACAAATCATTTACTGCAGCCACAAAGCGAGAAGCCGAGTTGCAGGCCGCTGAGTATGCTATGGAGCAGCCGGCACAAACAACCGATATGACTCTCGGTGAGGCGATGGATAAATACATATCGCTCAAATCCAATGTGTTGTCCCCTTCCACCATCCGAGGGTATCGAGCTATCCGCAGGACGCACATACAAAGGCTTATGCCCCTTAAACTCAGCAAGATTACCAAAGACATGGCTCAGGCAGAGTTTAATATTTTGGCGGCTACAGCCAGTCCAAAAACCGTGCGTAATGTAAACGGATTGTTTTCGTCTGTTTTTCGTATGTTTTCCGGCAAACAGATGCAGATCACAATGCCGCAGAAAACAAAAACCCCTGTCCGCATACCTACACGGACAGAGGTGGAGAAAATATATCGATATGTCAAAGGCAGCGACATGGAAATACCTTTCCTCCTTGCCTCTCAATGCGGTCTGCGTTTGTCTGAGGTGTGTGCCCTCACCTATGACAACATCGGCGATGGTGAGATAACGATCAACAAAGCGGTAGTCAGAAACGAAGACAATGTATATGTCTACAAGACACCGAAATCGTATGCCGGTTATAGGATCGTCAACTGCTCCAAAGCCTTGAGCGATATGCTCAAAGCCAACTGTTGCGCGGATGGGCGCATCGTTGCTCTGAGTTATCCCAAAATCAGCGACAAATGGCCTTTTATCCTCGAGCAGTTATCTATCCCCCATTTCCGTTTCCACGATCTCAGACATTATTATGCCTCAGAAGGGTTACTGCTCGGTGTCCCTCCCAAATACATGGCCGAGCTGATGGGGCATTCCTCCACCGATATGATTGACAAAGTATATCAGCATACATTTGCCGATCATAAAAGACAATTCTCGCAAGCTCTCGCAGACAAAACATCATCGCTCTTGGACAATGAAAAAAGAGGCCTCGATTGAGGTCTCTTTTTTCGTGGAATCAACTATCGGAGTGAAGAAAATGCCCAATGTTATTATAATGGACGATATGCACAAAAGAAACCCTTACAACGAAAAAAACGGCATTGCTGCCGCTTTTTCGTGTCCGGTTAAAGGAGGGTGCTATTGGAGGTTTTATCTCGTCATCCATTTATATTCTAAGGGCAGAAATGCACAAAAACAAGACTTTGCAAAAACTTTTTTCATGTTGCATTTTTGGCGTTTCGTGTTGCATTTCGTGTTGCATGAGTTATTTTTTATGGGTTTTTCCGTTGTTTTTCGGGTGCGTCATTTTTCTTTTTGGGTATATCCCAAAAACCTTGAAACCCCAGTAAATACTGCTAAAACAAGCAAAAGGCCAGTATTTACTGGCCTTTCCGTTTTGGTGCCGGTGAAGGGACTCGAACCCTTACGGCAAACCTCAAATCGCCTTTGTTTATTGGCTTTGTAGGTTTCCGTGTTGCATTTCGTGTTGCATAAATTAATTGGCTTCTTTTTATGCTCTTTCGGGTTCATTTATATGATAACAGAACAAAAGGAAAAAGGCAAGGTGTTCCCCTGCCTTTCTCCTTATAGGTCATATATCTTATCGATAAATGATGCGTACATCCGGGGATGTAATATCCTGATTGCCTCCATCATTTCATCCATGAGCTTCCACAGCCTTTCGGCCTTACGGCCATTGACCGCATCAAGAAACTCGGAGCCTCCTTGAGTTTCTATGACATCTCCATATCCCAAAGGTTCAGCGGAGTATGAGGCTTGAGATGTGGGTGCCTGGTCTGATCTCGGCGCACCGAAAAGGTAATCTTGGATGACTACATCTATACCATAGGAGTTGGTGCAGGCTATGACAGATCGTGCCCCAGAACTTCGTGATGTTAAGGTGTATACCGCCTTTGCTATTGGTCGTGCCGATGCTCCTTATGCAAAGGCAGAGCTTCGTGACTCATTCGAGCCATTGAGCTTCTTCGTGGCAAATAACCTTCGTAAGGCTATCAATGAGGGTGTTGCGCAGACTATTCCTGCCTTCTTGGGTGAGATTCCATTCTTGTTCCGTTCGGGACAGGTACCTTTGGATGTTACACTGCTCAATGTCTCGGAGCCTGATGAGGATGGCTACTGCTCGTATGGTGTATCTGCCGACCTTGCATTCTCGGCAGCAGAGTGCTCAAAGGTTATCATTGCGCAGGTGAATAAGTATATGCCTCGCACATTTGGTGATCCAGTTATCCACGTCTCAAAGATTGATGCTATGGTACGTGGTGATGAGCCACTTGTTGAGGTGCCTACGGTGATTCCAAACGATGTAGAGCGTCGTATAGGTAACTTCATCGCATCGGAGATTCCTGATGGCGCTACATTGCAGATTGGTGTTGGTGGTATTCCTAACGCAGTGCTTGATGCTCTACATAACCATAAGCATCTTGGTCTCCACACCGAGGCTATGACAGATGGTGTTGTGCCTCTTATCCAGAAGGGTATCATCGATAACTCACTTAAGAAGATTTATCCAGGACAGTCTGTTGCCTGCTTATGCTTGGGTAGCCAGCGTCTATACGACTACCTTGATAACAACCGCGATGTTGTTATCCGTGACGTAGCGTGGACAAATGACCCACAGAACATCCGTCAGAACCCAAAGGTTATGGCTGTAAACTCGGCGATTGAGGTTGACCTCACAGGTCAGATTTGCGCCGATAGCATCGGTGAGCGCATATTCTCGGGTGTAGGAGGACAGCACGACTTTATGTATGGTGGAGCTTTGTCGGAGGGTGGTAAGTGTTTCATAGCACTCCCATCTATCACCACCAAGGGTATCTCGAAGATTGTGCCTACACTCACAAAGGGTGCTGGTGTTGTCACAACACGCTTCCAGGCACAGTATATCGCTACGGAGCATGGTATAGTTTACCTTCGTAACAAATCTCTTGCCGAGCGAGCTAAACTCCTTATCTCTATTGCTGACCCATCAGTACGTGAGGATTTGGAGCGTGCAGCCGTTGAGCGTTTTGGTATAGGTTTCCTACGACTAAAGTAGCGGGTGTAACCATATAAAACAGTAGAGGGTGACCATTTAATGGTCACCCTCTACTATTAATATAGGAACTTATGCCTTGAACAACTCAACATCAGATGT
>JAGBRZ010000156.1 GCA_017632155.1 Clostridia bacterium | reverse complement strand
GTATACTTCAACTTCGAGAACCTCTCCATCAAGCTTCCCGCAGAGAAGGCAAACAACCCCGACCTCAAGGATTACATCGGTCAGGAAGTTGTTGCAGGTCTCCGTCCCGAGGCTATTCACGACGAGCCCAGCCAGCTTGCTAACAATCCCGACAGCCAGCTCGACGCTTACGTTGACGTAACCGAGCTTATGGGTGCTGAGATCTACCTCTACCTCAACGTTGGTGAGGAGACCAGACTTATCGCACGTGTATCCTCCAGATCCACCTCTCGTGCAGGCGACACCATCAAGGTTGCCTTCGACATGAGCCGTCTCCACATCTTCGATAAGGATACCGAGCGTTGCATCGTTCACTAATTCTTTAATACATATACAGAGCCGCCCAAGTGGCGGCTCTGTAATTTTATCTTGACAAAAGTTCTGCTATGGTGTATAATTTTATTATACCCGATATGAAATGAGGCGATATTTTGCAGAATATAAAATATAAAAGATTATGTATCAGAATTGCTATTGCTGTTCTCCTTAATACCGTGTTGCTGCAGACCATCTCAACAGTGGCGTATGGCATCGCACCTGCATTTGACCAAGTGATTCGTACCTTCGCGCGTGAGCACGGTATCAACGCATCCGATCTTCTTTATGCCTTTGAGCAAACTCTTGCGCTTTTCGCGTATCTTATATCATTCCTCATCCCCGCATTTGTGTTTAAGTTTATGACGCGAAACGATGACCCCGAGCCCATGCGCCTCGGAGTAAAGCTTGAGCCGAACACCCCCATCGTTATCCTCGGATCGATAGGTATCGTTGTCGGCGCGGCGTATATCAATTCCTTTATGGTATCCTTCATCGATTTCGGCCCGCTGTTTGAGACCGATCCGCTTTCCTCACCCGTCCGCGTTCTGATGACCTTCATCTCGATCGCGGTAGTCCCCGCACTCAGTGAGGAATTCCTCTTCCGCGGTTGCATTCTTTCAAATCTTTTGCCCTATGGCAAGAACACCGCGATCCTCTTTTCCGCGTTGCTCTTCGCCTTGATGCACGGAAATTTCGCGCAGTTCTTTTATACATTCATCGCGGGTATCGTCCTCGGCGCGGTATACGTCAAAACCGATTCGATCTGGGCGCCAACCTTTATCCACCTTTTTAACAACTTTTACAGCGTCATTCAACAAGTAGTATTTGAGCAAAACGCAAAGGACGAGCAGGTCAACAAGCTCCTCTTTATGTGTGATATGACGTTTGTTTGCTTTGGGCTTGCCATTGGCGGTTGGTTCCTTTATAAGACGCTTCGCCGCGCAGAGCCCGCATCTTCGGCAGTTCCCACTCAAAAGCACACGCTCAATAGAAAAGAGCTTGCAAAAGGATTTTTCAATCCCATTATGATCGTTCACATTGCCGTGTCGCTCGTGCTTGCGGGTATCCTCGTTTTCTACGCGCTGATGCTTCCTTTAATGCAATGATATGACGGCAAAAGATATTGTTTTTATGAATGAAGCCCTCCGCCTTGCGGAAGCGGCGCGCGACGCGGGTGAGATCCCCGTTGGCGCGGTCGTTGTCAAAAACGGAGAGATTATCGGCAGAGGGTCAAACTGCCGTGAAAACGGCGGAGGAGCCTCCGCACACGCCGAGATCCTTGCCATCAACGAATCTTGCGCTAAACTTGGCGGCTGGCGTCTTACGGGATGTGAGCTTTACGTGACCCTCGAGCCCTGCCCTATGTGCGCGGGCGCAATCGTCAACGCAAGACTCGACCGAGTCGTTTTCGGCGCGTCTGACACAAAAATGGGCGCTCTTGGTGGGCTCTTTTCACTCCTCGACTATCCTCTCGGATGCAAAACCGTCATCGAACGCGGAGTGCTCGAAAAAGAATGCAAAGAGCTTCTTGACTCCTTCTTCGCCGTCCGCCGCGAGGCAAATCAGGCACAAAAGAATAAATCCAAAAGACTTGGCAGAGATTTTTATACCGCCGATGTCCTCGATGTCGCTCCCGCACTTCTCGGAAAGCTGCTTTGCAGACGAGGTGAGAGTGGGGAAGTGGTGAAATACCGAATCACCGAAACCGAAGCCTACCGCGGCGAGGACGACACCGCCTGCCACGCTTCAAAGGGCAAAACACCGCGCACTTCGGTGATGTGGGATAAGGGCGGCACGGTTTACGTCTACCTTTGCTACGGTATGCACAATATGCTCAACATCGTCACGGGCGCAAAGGGCGACCCTCAGGCGGTACTCATCCGAGGCATCGAAACCGCAAACGGCCCCGGAAAGCTGACGAAAAAGCTTGCAATCGAACGTAAACACAACGGCTCCGACGTTGTTTTCTCGGACGAGATATGGCTCGAGGACGACGGATTTGTTCCCGATGAAATAAACACATCCCCTCGCATCGGCATTGACTACGCCGACGAAATGGACCGTATCAAGCCTTGGCGGTTTTATATTTAAACAGAAAATGCCGACTCTTTCGAGTCGGCATTTTGATATGAAGATTACTTTCTCTTTCTGCGGATGAATACGGGAACTGCAAGAATTGCGGTTGCGATGATCGCGGAGCCGGAGATGACTGCGCCGCATCCGGATTTCTTTGCGGGCTCTTCGGGCTTGGTTTCAACTTCGGGAGCCTTCGTAGCCTCGGGCTGAGCTGCCTCGGTGGGAGCATCAGTCTCGGGAGCTGCAGTGGTTTCGGGAGCCTTTGTCTCGGGAGCTGCAGTAGTAGCGGGAGCCTCGGTGG
>JAGBRZ010000155.1 GCA_017632155.1 Clostridia bacterium | reverse complement strand
CGCGAAGGATCATCTCGTTTAAGTTAATTGGCTTTACCATATAGTCATCGGTTCCCGAAATGAATCCGAGCTGCATAGCATCAAAAGCATCCTTTGCAGTGATCATAAGCACGGGGGTGTGGTTTTCGGCATCTCGCAGAGTACGGACAAGCTCGTAACCGTCCATTTCGGGCATCATTATATCGGAAATTATCAGATCAAAATAACCGGATTCTATCTCGCAAAGTGCTTCTCTGCCGTTTGAAACACCGACGACGCTGTAACCGTGCTTTGCCAAAACGTGCGAAAAGAGCTGGCGGAGCTCGCGGTCATCTTCAGCTATAAGGATTCGGAACATTAAATTTTCTCCTTGAAATATATTTTTACTGAATAATTATACTATACAATATTAAATTGAAGTTCAATTTAAAATCAATGATTGTTGAGAATACGTTGATCGAATGATAATTTAATTAGCGGGACTTACGAACCCGCAGTTGCGCATTATATACAGCGGAAGAATTTCATCTCTGCGGGCGCAACCGTTCGTGTTGCTTTGCAACACGAAGCGGGTTCAAGATGCAATCGGGACTAAAGAAAGCGCATAGCCACGAGTGGCGGGACTTACGAACCCGCAGTTGCGCATTATATGCAGTGGGAGAATTTCATCTCTGCGGGCGCAACTGTTCGTGTTGCTTTGCAACACGAAGCGGGTTCAAGTATGCAATCGGGACTAAAGAAAGCGCATAGCCACGAGTGGCTATGCGCTTTCTTTGGTGCCGGTGGCGGGACTTGAACCCGCACGATATCGCTACCAACGGATTTTGAGTCCGTCGCGTCTGCCGATTCCGCCACACCGGCGTACTGTGATATTATATCACAAATCGCATTAAAAATCAATAGCAAATATAAATTTTTTTAATTTCCTTGACAAGTGCTGAAAAATTTGATATTATAAAGAAAAAATCCCAAAATACTTGTAACCTTTTTGCGCAAACGGTGTCTTTGTAAGTGAAAGGACTTTTTTGAAAGGAGAAAGACAATGACGGATGAAAAAATAGTTGAAATGTTCTGGGCGCGCGACGAGCGTGCGCTGAATGAAGCGCAAGAAAAATACAAAGATCTTTGTATGTACGTCGGCGCGCAGATTTTGGCTTCGAACGAAGACCGTGAGGAATGCTTTAACGACCTTCTGCTTTCGCTTTGGAACTCTATACCGCCGGAGAGACCGTCCAATTTGCGCTCTTACATAGGCAGATCAATGAGAAACCACGCGCTGAACCGCTCGCGCGACAACAACGCTTGGAAGCGAGGAAAGAATTTTCAAACCGTGGGGGAGGAATTTTTGCTGACGGTTGAGGATGGGCACAGTCTTGCGGATGGATTTGAGGCAAAACGTGCGGGAGAGGTTGTCAACCGCGTGCTTGACTCGCTCAGGAAAGATGACAGACGCATATTTATTATGCGCTTTTATCTGGGAATGAGCGTAGCTGACATCTCGCGGCAGCTCGGATTCGGCGAAAGCAAGATCAAGGTATCGGTTCACAGAACGCGAAAGAAGATCGCGGAGCTTATGCAAAAGGAGGGGATCATAATATGAACGCGGAGATAAGATTCAAGGATAAGCGCATTCTCGAGGCTCTTGAATTTATTGATGAGAAATATATTGATGACGTTTTTGATGTTTTGAAAGAGCCTGTTTACTCAAAGAGAGATCAAATGAAAATTTCACCTTTCAAGCGTTGGCGACTTTATCTTGCCGCCGCGGCATGCCTGCTTGTGCTTGCACTTGCAACGCCGATGTTTACCCGGTTGCCCGAAATAATCAGCTCCTTCGCCGCAGGTTTTTTGGGGGTGACCGACGAGAATGGAATTCCTTACACGTATCCGATGTTTGTTGATGATCTTGAGGAGATTTCACCCGAAGAAATACTCGCTATCGAAGAGTTGTTTTATAAACTCAACTATGATGATTTATATAGTGATCTTTATCGAACCTATTTGTATAATTTAGAACTTGGTAAAGATATCTCTTTTAATGCCGAAGCGGCTTCTAAAAGAGCAACAACGTATGCTGAAAGAGAACGACATCGATTTTTCAATGAAATGTATTACGGTAGTAAACGTTACTATGGAAAAATCAATGATTGTGTGATTCTTGCCAGTGTTGGAATGGACTGCCTTTATTGGATTATTGATGTTGCGGGATACAAATTTGCGTTTCCAAGTTCATCAACAATATATGTGATAAAGGATAATGTGATTTATGATATCAAAGAGGCATACGATCTTGGATATCTTACAAATGAACAAATCGGTATGCTTTCCGAAAGGCACGAGGCTTATCAAAAATTCGCCGTAGAATGGGAATATGAAATGAATAAAAAATACTATAATTCGGAGGATGATAGTAAAAACGCAGATTCTACTAATAATTTTACTGATAGCGATATTATTAATGAAAATGAAGCATTATATTTTCAATATACTCCCGAACTGGAGCATTTAACTCCTGCGCAAATCGAAGAAATCAACAATGACTATTTTGAATTCTACCACAGAATGACGAAGAAAGCATATATCGAATCAAAAGCAGCCGTTGATGAAAGTCGGAGAGAATGGGCCGAATATTATGTTGATACTTTTTCTTTTATACCAAAAACAAAGTTAGGTGGAGTTTACTATGGCGTTTTTGGGGAGAGTGTTATTGTTGCAAGAATGGGCAATTTAACTGATGAAGTGGAACCGACAACTGTGGCAGGATATTCATGGCATTATCCGTATGCAACAGAAGTATATGTTTATACCGATGGTGATTTCTGTAATATATATCAAGCATACGAAAAAGGTCTCCTAGATAATGAGGATATTAAGACTATCTTCGAAAGACATTGCAAATGGGAAGAATATATACAATAAACAATTAATGTATCGCAAAAGAAGATGACCTTGTAACCGAATAACCTTTTTCAAAACCCTGCCCCTCGGCGCGTGCGCCGAGGGGCATTTTTTTGTTTTGAGCATAAGATTTAGAGTGAAAGAATATTAGGAGGTCTTTTTATGGAGAATAACAGATCTGTAACCGAGGCTATGCCGGGGCGGGGGTATCTTATCGTTTCGGTGCGTGCGGGCGAGGGGGCGATCCCGCTTGAGGGTGCACTTGTTACGCTTCGCGGCGGTGATGCAACAGAGGGCGATGCTATCGCTTCGTTTATAACCGACCAGAGCGGCAACACGCCGCGCATCACTCTGCCCGCGCCGCCGCGTATCAACAGCGAGTCGCCCGGCGGCGGCAAGCCTTATGCAAGCTACAGCGCGGATATTTCGCTTGACGGCTATTTTACAAATCTTTACACGAACATACCTATTTTTGACACGATCACTTCCGTGCAGACGGCGTATCTGATCCCTCTGCCCGAGGATGGAAGCGGCAGAAGTGAGGAAGTGCTTCTTTTTGATGCTCGGACGGGCGAGCGATTGAGGGGTGAGGGCGATGAATAACCCCGCGGCTCTTCCCGTGATTCCCGAATACATCACGGTTCATCTCGGCAGACCGACAGAGGCGGCGCGGAACGTCACTGTTCCCTTCCTTGACTACGTTGCAAACGTGGCTTCGAGTGAGATATATCCGACTTGGCCCGAAAATGCGCTGCGGGCAAACATTTACGCGCAGGTGTCGTTTGCTCTTAATCGGATTTATACCGAATTCTACCGATCAAGAGGATATGATTTTGATATTACCAACTCGACCTCGATCGATCAATCCTTTGTTGAGGGGCGGGAGATCTTTCAGAACATACGTGAGCTTGCAAGTGAGCTTTTTGACAGTTACGTGACGAGGGGTGGTAACGTTGAGCCTTATTTTACGCAATACTGCGACGGCGAGGAGCTTCGTTGCGAGGGGCTTGAGCAATGGGGTACGGTGCCTCTTGCAGAGCAGGGATTGACTCCCTTTGAAATTCTGCAATACTATTACGGCAACGATATCGGTATACGCTCAAATGTACCGATAGAAAATTTGGGGCCTTCAGCGCCCAGCATTCCTTTGCGCGAGGGGATCACCAACAACGACGTCAGAACGGTCCAGATCCGCCTCAATCGCATCTCGCGCAATTATCCCGCCATACCAAAGATAATCCGTGCTGACGGCGTTTTTGCGGACGACACGACGGCGGCTGTGCGGGCGTTTCAGGAGATCGTCGGTCTGCAAGCCGACGGTGTTGTCGGTAAGGCGACTTGGTACGCTATTCTCTTTTTTTATAACGCGGTCAAGCGGCTGAATGAGCTTGATTCGGAGGGGATAGCTTTGCAGGAGGTCACGCAGCAGTACCCCGGTGTACTTGCTCCCGGGTCGAGCGGAAATGCGGTTGAAAATCTGCAATACTACATCAATTACGTTTCAGACTTTTATCCCGCGATACCCTCGGTTGAGCGCGACGGAATATACGGTGCCGAAACCGAAAACGCCGTCAGGCAGATTCAGTATGTTTTCGGTCTTTCGCCCGACGGAATTGTGGGAGAGCTGACGTGGAATGCGATTTATAATGCTTATCTTGGAATTGTTTCGACGATTCCTCTTGAGTATACCGAGGCTTCAGGTGTGCCCTTCCCCGGCAATTCGCTTCGTATCGGAAGCGAGGGGGAGGATGTGATGCTTTTGCAGAGATACCTTAACAGAATAGGGGAAGATTATCCCGAAATACCTTCTGTTAGTGTTACGGGTTATTTCGGAAATCAGACAGAGGCGGCGGTGATCGCTTTTCAGCAATATTTCGGCACAAGCGCACAGAGCGGTGTCGTTGATGCGATTACTTGGGATGAGATAGTTGACGTTTTCGATGACGTCACGGGTGCGGACAGCGTGCGTGAGGGTCAATATCCCGGCTTCCCGATAGAATGAGGTGAAAGATGGCAACGAACAACAGAACCGAAGCTGATGCTCGCAGAAACCTGCAAAAATATCTGCGTCAGCTTGCTTATTTTGATTCGAATATTCCCTTTGTTCCGATCGACGGAAACGAAGGAAGCAATACTACCGATGCCCTACGCGCTTATCAGGCAAGGCGTGGTTTGCCCGTGACGGGCGTGGCAGATCAGGAAACGTGGGAAGCGCTTTATGAGGATTATTTAATTTCGCTTGAAGAAGAAGCGCCGCCAGCGGGATTTTCGCCTTTTCCTTCAGAACCGAAAGATTATGCATTGAAGATCGGTGACGAGGGATTCGCTGTATCAGCTGTTCAACACATGCTTGAAGAAATATCGGTGTTCTTCCCGATTACGCCGATAGAGGTCACGGGGATTTATGATGATGCTACGCGCGATGCGGTAAGCGAGGTACAGGTGCGGTATCTTTTGCCCGTAACCGGCGAAGTAGATAAGCTGACGTGGAATGCGCTTGTGCGGCTTTACGATTCGGCTCATCTCTATCAGTAGCGAATAAATCCGAGCCGCTCGGATTAAAATATATTAAAAAACGAACGGCGGTAAAAGGATATGAAAAGCAAATTCACTCAAATGGCACAAAGTACCCTGACGGGCGCGCTCGGATTTGCGCGTGACCTTGGGCACACGTATATTGGATCAGAACATCTGCTGCTTGGGCTGTTATCGGTTGGTGATTCCTCGGCATCGAGATTTCTTTTCGAGCGCGGAATAGACGCCGACCGCTTGCGCGAGGTGATATGTCGAATCGCGGGGACCTCGGTTCCCACCTCGCTTATGCCCGCGGATATGACACCGAAGACAAAAAAGATCATTGAAAATTCTGCGCTTATTTCGCAAAAGTATGGGCAGAGCTATATTGGAACCGAGCACATGCTTCTTGCGATACTTGAAGAACGCGATTGTGTGGCAGTAAAAATGCTTGAATCGCTCGGGATCAGGACATCGGAGATCAGGCAGGATATATCGTCATTTCTCGAGGGGCTTGCTGAAATCTCGCCTGCATTACGAAAGAATGACGAAGGTGACGTGAGTGGCATTTTGAAAAAGATGCCGACAGTTTCAAAATACGGCAGAGATCTTACCGCTTTGGCAGAGGAAGGCAGAATTGACCCCGTCATAGGCAGAAACGGTGAGAGTGAGAGGGTCATTCAAATTCTTTGCCGTAGGACCAAAAACAATCCTTGTCTTGTCGGTGAACCCGGTGTTGGTAAAACTGCGGTGGTCGAGGGATTGGCGCAAAGGATCGCTGACGGCAATATTCCCGATCTGCTTTCGGGCAAGAGGATCGTCACACTTGATATTCCTGCTATGATTGCGGGGGCGAAATATCGCGGCGAGTTTGAGGAGCGAATGAAAGCGGTGATGGAGGAGGTTCGGCAGAGTGACGAGGTTATTCTCTTCATCGATGAAATTCACACCATTGTTGGTGCAGGAGCTGCCGAGGGTGCGGTTGATGCTGCGAACATTCTCAAACCCGCGTTGGCAAGGGGCGAGATACAGTTGATCGGAGCGACAACTCTTGCGGAATACAGAAAGCATATTGAAAAGGACGCGGCGCTTGAGCGAAGATTTCAGCCTATAAGCGTTGGAGAGCCGAGCGAAGAGGACACGGTTTCGATACTCCGCGGACTTCGCGACAAGTATGAGGCACATCACGGAATCCGTATCACCGATTCTGCGATAGATGCCGCCGTCAAACTTTCTGCGAGGTATATCAACGACCGTTTTCTGCCCGACAAGGCTATTGATCTGATCGATGAAGCAGCGAGCGGCAAGCGCATTTCATCACACGCGATCCCCGAGGACATCCGTGAACTCGAAGCAGAGCTTAATCGTGTTATACACGATAAAGAAGAGGCTATCGGCAACCAACAATTTGAGCGAGCGGCGGCACTTCGCGATGAAGAAAAAGCCCTGCGTGAAAGGTGTGCTGCGCTTGAGAAGTCATTCGGAGAAAGAAGCGCAGTTGGGGAAAAAAATGAACTTCTCGCCGAAGATATAGCTCGAACGCTGACAGAATGGACGGGGATTCCTATCTCCGAGCTTACGGCAAGTGAGAGTGAAAAGCTTGCGGGACTGTATGACAAACTTTGCGAGCAGGTTATCGGTCAGGAGAAGGCTTGCGAGGCTGTCGCTTCCGCTATAATCCGCGGGCGCACGGGGCTTGACAGAGAAAGCGGACCTATCGGTTCATTTATTTTTCTTGGGCAAAGCGGTGTAGGCAAAACCGAGCTTTGCCGTGCGCTGGCGCGAACGATGTTCGGTTCTCAAAAATTCCTTATCAGATTCGATATGTCGGAGTATATGGAAAAGCACAGCGTATCAAGACTGATCGGCTCGCCTCCCGGCTACGTTGGATACGGCGACGGTGGGCAGTTGAGTGAGCAGGTACGGCGAAGACCTTACTCTCTTATTCTTTTTGACGAGATTGAGAAAGCGCATCCCGATATATTCAACATCCTCTTGCAGATACTCGAGGATGGTGTGCTGACAGATTCGCAAGGAAGGCACGTAGATTTCAAAAACACGATCATCATAATGACATCCAATCTCGGATCGCAGTATGCGCGCTCATCGACCTTAGGTTTTTCTACGAGTGAAAAAAGCGAGGATAAGTCGAGTGAAGAGCGAGTTATGCGTGCTTTGCGGGAGGCATTTCGCCCGGAGTTCATTGACAGGATCGACGAGTGCATCATATTCCATTCTTTGTCAGAAGAAAGTATTGCGTTGATTTGCAAGCGGCAACTTGATGCACTTGCAAAACGTCTGGCTGATAAGGGGATCTGTTTTGAATATACCGATGAAGCAGTAAAAAACATTTGTCAAAGCGATAAATCCACCGGCGGTGCAAGGCATATCCGCAGGAGGATCGCTAAACTTTGTGAACGTCCGATATCCGAGAAAATTCTTGCGAGCGAGGTAAAAAAAGGTTCAAAGATAATGATTAAAGGCGATGAAAACGGCGACGCTCCCGTCATTGTTGTGCAGTGATAAAAAATATATAAATTAGCATATATTTTTTGCAATTTTCTGTTGACAAACTTTCTCCTTCGTGCTATAATTTTTATATTAATTCAAAATTCCATCATAAAAAGGAGATAGTTATGACACAGACTAATGAATATCTTGCAAGTGTAATGGCTGAAGTTGAGCAGAGGAACCCCGGCGAAGCCGTGTTCCATCAGGCAGTTAAAGAGGTTCTTTCCACCCTTGCTCCCGCGCTTGACGCTCATCCCGAATATATCGACGCAGAGATCGTGCGCCGCATTGTTGAACCCGAAAGAATGGTTATGTTCCGCGTTCCGTGGGTTGATGACAACGGAAAGGTTCACGTAAACCGCGGTTTCCGCTGCCAGTACAACTCCGCTATCGGTCCCTACAAGGGCGGTATCAGACTTGACCCCAGCGTTAACGCATCCGTAATCAAGTTCCTCGGTTTCGAGCAGATCTTCAAGAACTCGCTTACTTCCCTCCCCATGGGCGGCGGTAAGGGCGGCTCCGACTTTGATCCCAAGGGCAAGTCCGACGGCGAGGTTATGCGCTTCTGTCAGTCCTTTATGAACGAGCTCTTCCGTCACATCGGTCCCGACACCGACGTTCCCGCAGGTGACAAGGGTACCGGCGCGCGTGAGATCGGTTATATGTTCGGTCAGTACAAGAAGCTGACAAACGAGTGGACCGGCGTTCTCACCGGCAAGGCGATCTACTCGGGCGGTTCTCTTGCAAGAACTCAGGCAACCGGATACGGCCTTTGCTACTTTGTAAATGAGATGCTCGCTTCCAAGGGAACTACCTTTGAGGGCAAGACAGTTGTTGTTTCGGGCTCGGGTAACGTTGCGGTTTACGCAGCTGAAAAGGCTACCACTCTCGGTGCGAAGGTTGTTGCTCTGTGCGACCGCAAGGGCTTCATTTACGATGCAAACGGCGTAGACCTTGAGCTTGTTAAGCAGATCAAGTTTGTAAAGAGAGGCAACCTCTCCGAATACGTTGAGGCTCACAAGGATGCTAAATACGCAGAAGGTCCTCACGGCATATGGACCATCAAGTGCGATATCGCTCTTCCCTGCGCTACCGAGAACGAGCTCAACCTTGAGGACGCTAAAGAGCTTATCAAGAACGGTTGTATGCTCATTGCAGAAGGTGCGAATATGCCCACAACTCCCGATGCTATCGAGGCTATCAAGGAAGCGGGACTTCTCTATGCTCCCGGTAAGGCATCCAACGCGGGTGGCGTTGCTACCAGCGGGCTTGAGATGTCTCAGAACTCTCTCCGTCTCTCCTGGAGCTTCGACGAGGTTGACGAAAAGCTTCACGGCATTATGGTCAACATCTACAAGGCAGCTTCCGAGACTGCTGAGCAGTACGGCAAGCCCGGCGACCTCGTACTTGGTGCAAACATCGCAGGCTTTACCAAGGTTGCTAACGCAATGCTCTGGCAGGGTATTTGCTAATCCAATATATAAAGATACGTGCCTGACCGAAACGGTCAGGCACGATTTTTTAATATTTCTTTGAATAGTCATCAAGTGCTCGGCAAAATTCTTTGCCGGTGTTTATGAGTCGCTCGGCTGTTACCTTGTTATCATCGGTTCCGTAATGTGTAACTTCAAGAGTCAGCGCAAGCTTGCAATCGGTGCGGCTGTTGAAATATGTGCTGAAGGTTGGGGTTGTGTCCTTATTCCACCCAACATTGGGATGAACGTCATATTTCATATCATACGTCATTGCATCACCGCCGCAACGCGCCTCAAGCAGTTTGCCGAAGTTATCGAATCTTTCTTCAAAATGCGGGAATTTACGCACGAGATAAACGCGATTGCTTCTGCCTATACGGTGCGAAGGAGCGTGAAAATCAACAGCATATGTTATTTCTTTATCCTTGGCATAATCAATGATCGCGCCTACCTCGGGATAGATATTCTCCTCGATATAATCGCGGTTATGATCGTGCGGATCGCGATCTTTTCCGTGCTCTCCTTCGGTAACTCCATCAAAATCAACCATTGGAACAACGAGTACAGACATATCATCAATCGGATTTTCAAGATATTCGCGAATCATTCCTTCAAGAACATAGCTTCCGGGAGATTCGCAAGCGTGATGACGAGCGGAAAGAATAACATTCTTGCTTCCTGTCCCGATCTTGAAGGCAGGAACTTCACGTCCTCGAAGAGTTTTGCAAACTGCAAAAGGAGTTATGCCTAATTCGTTAAGAATCGATGTAAGGCGGGACGGCGTGTAAAGCAGATCGTGTGCAAAGTAGACGCGGTTTTCGTCAGCTCCGAAAGTATAGCTGAAGGACGCTCCATCGATTGAGCTTTCGGTCCAATGCCAATTTATAAGATCGTGAGAAATTGCCGCACCATACGGCCCCACCCATTCACGGTCAAGATGAAAATTCAACGTTTCACCAGCGGCTCCTTCAACACAAAAAGCCCAATAATACGCAGAGTCGCGCTTTGTGCCACGCATTTCATTGGTAAGGAATATCTCATTGCCATCTTGTTTTATAAAGCGGATATTTCCGCATTCAAAATCTGCATGAATTCTCATTATACTTTTATCCTTTTATATGGTTTTGCGGGAGCCGACAGAGTCGGCTCCCGACATTGATTATTATGATCACTCTAAAGATTCAAGGATCTTTGCAAGCTGATTCTTCCACATTCTGAGTTCCATATCAACGGTGGTTGTCCACGCATTGGGATAGCGGATCGCTCCCTGCCATGCCTTATAGGCACTGAGAGAATTGGAAAAAATTCGAGCCATATCGAATACTACGCCTTCCTTTGCAATATCGAACATTTGCGCAGCAACCTCTTCCTTAGAATATCTGTACTGGAAGGAACGCTCGTAGAGTGCGGGAATGATCGTGCGGTGAGATTCGGATGCCATACACTCAATTACAGCAGCAGACATCTCAGGATCTACAACGTCCGCAGGCATACTGTAAAGCGAGAAGGTATTACCCATAATGGTGATGTAATCCTCTTGAGCTTCATCATACTTCGGAACAGGGAGAACTCCGAAATCGACCGCAGTTTCAGAGAAAGCAATGGCGCGATGGCAACGTTCGGGCATAAAGAGTGCAAGCTCTTCGCCAAAATACTTATGCTGCTCGTCCTTTATTGTATGATGAATACCGTCATCTGTCTTCTCGAAGAAATTCTTCAGTTTCTGCTGAAGGAGATATGTCTTCTCACCAAGGTAATCTTCGGAAAGCTCAAATTTACCGGCGGTGCTGTCGATGATGAAAATATCACTGCCCCAAAGGAACGGATCAAGGTGAAGGGTGTAAACGTATACACCGGCACGGTCTCCAACATCCTTTGTTCCGTTAGAGTTGGTATCCGAATAGATACCCTTGGAATAATCTATCATCTTGTCAAGAGTCCACTTACCGTCATGAACAAGCTGATAAGGATCTTCAAGCTTGAACTCATTCTGGATGCCCTTATTAAAGAAGATAACATACATAGCATAAATTACATTCGCGGAAATATCACCGGAAACAAAATACAGCTTGTTGTTAATGGTAGACTGTTCGATAAGGTTAGAGGGCCACCACGGCTTTTCAAAATCGAGATAGTTCAGATCAGTCATATCATAGTAAAGATTCTCAACTGTGCACAAACCTGCGGTATAGCTGTATGCGCCGACAACATCATATGCCTTTTCACCTGCACTGATGCTATTGCCCAAGAAACTTGCAAAAGCAGCCTCGTTGTTGGTATCTCCAGCAGTGCCGACAAACTTAAGTTGGATATCAAGTCTTGCCTCAACCTTACTGTTACGCTGATAGATAGCATCGTTTACGATCTCGCCATTTTCGGATGCGGCAAAAAACTCTTCATAATCCGCATCGTTCCAATGAAGCACAGCAACTTCCTGATTGCCGTAATTTAACGTTTCGGGAAGATCATCCTTCAAATATCCTTCTGCATCATAAATGCTTTCGGTTTCTGCGACTGTTTCGGAAGCAACAGGAGCTTTTGTTTCAGCGTTACCCGCTGTTGTTTCGTTTGATGTGCCCGTGTCTGCACACGCGACCGCTGCAGAGAGAAGCATAAGGGCCGCCAAAATCAGGCAAATGAAACGAGGTAATCTTTGATATTTCATACTATTCCTCCAGTTTAGAGTGACAAGAATGATCCGAACTAGCCCGAGAGCCTTAATTTTTGGCGCTTTGGGGCTTGTCGTCCTAGCAAGGTTAATACATTGCGTCGTCCTCCGCACCCAAAATCACCTAAAAATTAAGGCTCTCGGGTCGGAGATTTTTTGGCTGACAAATATTCGTCAGCAGCAGAAAAACGCCGATGATAGTATATTAATACATTCGAGGCGTTTGACGAACTGATGGCGGATATTTGTCGCCAAAAAACTAGTTCGTATTATTCTTGTCACTCTAATAACATTATATAATAATAGTATCATTTTTTCGCAAAATAGTCAAGTCAAGTTTGTGCCAAATACAGACAAATATTGCTATTTGCTGTGTGTATTTCGAGAGGTCAAAAGCAGATTGCCCCGCGCATTTGCGCGGGGCGTACCTTTATTCGCTCTTTTCAAAAATCATATCAAGCAAAAGCTCTCCGATACCTCGGGTGAGGTCAACGGCATAAGGAATAATTCGAATGGGAAGATTTTTATATTTCAACTCAAAGTTAAGGGGATTTGAATATCCGATCTCGCGCAAAGCTCGGCAAGCGGCATCCCAGTCCGCAGTGCCGTAGAAAGGCGGGAGATGCTCGTCTTCCGGTCCCTTCCAGTTATCGTTGAAATGAGTCACAGTAAGGCGATGACCGATCTTGAGCAATTCGGTATAATGATCAAGCTTTGCCTCGTTTGCGTGACCGAAATCCCAACAGATCTCAAGTCCGAGGAGATCTGCGAGTTCTATCAGTTCATCCGCAGTCGAACCGTAACGATGACAACCCGATGCTTGATGAGGATCGCGCATATTTTCGGTGACAAGCTTGAAGCCCGCCTTATCAGCAAGTGGAATGTATTTGTTATAATATTCAATATTTTTTGCATACCAAAAGCTATGATTTTCTTCGCCTGCGGGCATACGGTTATCGCCAAGAGGATGCAACACCGCGCGCTTAATACCGAGGGCGGCTGCCATTTCAATGCAAATCTTTACCTTTTCATCAAGCATCTCAGTGTTCTTTCCTCTGAAAGGAAGATGTCCGGAAACTATCAGCATACCCGTTTCATCCGCAAGTCTTTTAACTTCTTCGATCATATCTTGCCAATTCTTCCCATAACGATCAAGTGCCGCTACGAAATTAAAATCCATCGAATCGAATCTGTGATCCTTGAGGAGTTTTAGCCCCTCGGGCGGGGTGAACATTCCGAGCGGAGGAAAGGAGGCGGAGATAGGCAGGGCGTGTTTTGTCATCTATATATACCTCTTTATGTTTATGAGTTTAGCGCTTTTTCGTATGCATCTCGCTTGGCTTGTGACGGAGTATAATTGACATCCGAGCACGCGGGAATGGTCGGAACTTCTCCGTTTTTTCCGTAAAAAGGAGTCAGATCATCGTTTTCATACTTTACACGATCCTCTTCCTTGCGGAAATCAGGAATGTCGAACGCACAGTTGCCGTTTAGGATACTTCTGTGCGCGAGAATAGCAACCGAAGCCATAGTCGTTGCGAAATGCTCATCAAATTCAGGGCGGCGGTTTTCACGGATGCAGGAAATAAACTCACGGAATACATAGAAGTCGCTTCCGCCGTGGCCTGATTTTTCGATAAGGATCTTATCCTCTTCGGGAAATTCAGGCTTATAGAAATTGTGTTCCTCTTTGCCCTCGGGAACATTCCACTTATTATAGTTGACCATAACCTTGCCGCCGCTTCCACGGACGTTTTCAGCCTGTCCGAGTTCACCGCATATACGATAAGAATTTTCGTGGCATCCAAAGTTTGCACATCCGGTCACACGGAACACGGACTTGTCATCATTGAGAGTTGTTATAATAGCTGCGCGGTCACGGACATTGAGGGAGCCCGATACATCTTCCTCATAACCGTAGACCGGCATTGCCGTGACGCGCACAGGGCGCTGCCCTGTGATATGCATCAATGGTGCGAGGGAGTGCGTAATGTAATATGTTCTTGGAAGGTTATTACGCCAATGTTCGGGATATGGGCGGAGCTTGATAACTTCAGCCATATTGTTGGGGTTGAGCGGGTGATTATACTCGCCCTCAGCAAAGAGAACGTGACCGAGAGTTCCCTCTCTGTAGACACGTCTTAATTCCTGATTGAATACCATAAAGGGATAATTTTCGGCAAGCATATAAAAGGCATTGCTCTTCTCTGCCGCGCGGACGAGCTTTACACCGTCAGCCATTGTGGTGTTACTCATAGTTTCGCTGAGAACGTGGATATTTCGCTCAAGGCAACGAACAGCATATTCTGTATGCTCATTGAAATAATTACAGAGCATTACAGCATCCATAGGGTGTTCGATAAATTCGTCGAAATCGCGATAAACGGTTATTTCGGGGGCGATCTTCAGCGCTTCCTCGATTCGTCTTTCATCTTTTTCACAGACGGCTACGATTTCTGCACCTGCGGCAAGCATACTTGAGAAAAGCGAGCGTCCGCGTCCGAGACCAAATACTCCAAGTCTGATATTATCCATTTTTATCTCCTTACAAAGTTATTTCGATAGTTCCCTCAAACGCCTTGTGTATTGTTTCGGCGTTTGATTCTGTCATCAAATTGCATTCTCTGCCTTCTCTGCCCGCATACATTTGGGAGTGCATTGTTCTGTCGCCCGCCACGGATATGGGGATGAGCAGAGTTTTGGCATTTACCTCGCGGTAAAATTCGGCATTGTAGGCATCGCAAAGTCCGTGGTGCGGCATTTGAAGAATGTCACAAGCGAGATTTTTCTTGTATCTCCAAGCGGTTACTTGCATACTTCTTCCGTAAGCATCGCCGGTAAACATTACCTTTTTGTTCTTGCCTTGGACTGTAAAGATCAACGAGCACATATTTGCGTTTCCGCCGCCAGTGTTGAGGATGGTGCAATCATCGGGAACATAGACAAAGTGAAGTTCGAGTGAATCGACCGTCATCTTTTCATCAAGTGCGGGGCGGTAGCTTTCTGCAGAAAAAGCAGATGCTATGTCCTCAAGATGCTCATTTGCCTTTGCAAGCATACCGGGCTTTCCGTCCTTGCCGCAAAATTCCATCGGGAACCAATAAACTATCTTATCAACTTTTATCTCTCCGCGATAGATTTCGTTATTTGCGATTTCACGGATAGCGCCGTAATGGTCGATGTGCGGGTGCGTTATTATCCAGAGAGCAACTTCGGGTACCGCTTCATTTGAATTTTCTTTCAGCAATGAAATGATATTTTCCGCATCGTCGCCAAATCCGCCGTCGATGACGATAAGCTGCTTATTCTCTGTTACAATGATATATCCCATTCCTGCTGCTGACCAGCCGACAACGCTGTCAAAAGCGCCGTCATATAAAGATGCCTTTGTTCTGTATTGAATTAATTTTTCCATAGCACAACTCCTTTATATGAAAATGATACCACCAAACGAGGTGTTTGTCAAGTGATTTTCCGAAATTCGGTGGGCGTCATGCCAACCTTTTTTTTGAACGTTCTGCTGAAATTGCTTTCATCCGAAAAGCCGCAGAGGTCGATGATCTCCTTGATGCTCATATCGGTTGTAGAAAGCAGATTCTTTGCCGCGGAAAGGCGACAGCTCATCAGATACTCTATCGGAGCGTAACCCGTAACATTCTTGAAAATATGAGAAAGATGCGACTCGCTGATATGATAGCCGACCGCTAAATTGGCGAGTGAGAAATTCTCGGAATAGTCCTTTTCGAATTTTGCCTGAAGTTCTCGGACGATCTCTGTATTGCGGTTTTCATCGGTGAGAAAGAGCTCGGGTTTTATGCGATAAAGACAAACCAGAAGGCGCGTAAGCATTGAATCAAGCACTTTTTCGCACATAGGAGCTTGATTCAAAAATTCTTCAGCCATTTCTTTCATCAGCGATCCGATATTATTCTGCTCAATGTCAAAAGAAATAATATGATCGAATCTGCCTGTACGGTTGATGAGAACCGACGAAAGCAAATAATCGTCATCTCCTCGTGCGATGTCGGGTGATATCAGCAGAGTGTATCTGCGGTATTCGGGAGTCAGCACGCGCACAGAATGCTCTTCAAAACGGCTGAAGATCAGTAACGAACCTGCTCCGGCTTCTCTCTCTTCTCCGCATATATTTACCGCTATTTTGCCAGATAATATATAAAGAAGCTCATGCGCGTTGTGATAATGGCTCAAATACCCCTTAACATCCTCTGAGTATTTTGCACTCAAAATTTTCATCTCATCTCTCCTGTGCGTGATTTACATAGTAATTATAGCACATTTTATGCAATATTGCAAGATTTACATATCAATTTGCAATATTATCATAACACGGATAAGTAATATTGTTTTATAATAATTATATATAAGGGAGGATATAAGAAAATGATTAAAAAAGTATATACTTCAACTAAAGATTTCAACGAGCAAAATACAGAGCTTAACACAAAATTGCCTTACTCCGAAGACACCTCGATTCTGAAAGAATCGGTTAAAATAGGTTCAAAGACTGTACCCAATCGACTGGCTTGTCAAGCTATGGAAGGTTGCGACGGAAATGCTGACGGCACACCGGCGGAGCTTACCTACAGAAGATACAAAAGACTCACAGAAGGCGGTTCGGGTATCATTTGGTTTGAGGCTACCGCGTGCCGCGAGGATGGACGCGCTAATCCCCGTCAGCTTTGGATCAAGCGTGATAATCTCGACAGCTACAAGAAGATCGTCAACGACATTCGCGAGGATGCTATTAAGGCGAACGGCTACGCGCCGATTATCATTATGCAGGCGACTCATTCGGGCAGATACAGCAAGCCTCACGGCTTTCCCGAGCCTTTGATCGCTTATAACAATCCGATCTTTGAGAGTGACAAGCCCATTGATAAGAGCAGAATTCTTTCGGACTCCGAAATAGACCGGATCGGCGAGGCTCTTATCGAATCATCAAAGCTTGCGGAAAAAGCGGGCTTTGACGGAGTGGACATAAAATGCTGTCACAGATACATCAACTCAGAGCTGCTTTCCGCTTATGAACGCGAGGGTAAATACGGTGGCAGTCTTGAAAACAGAACAAGACTTCTTCGTGAATGCGTTGCGGGAGCTATGCAGGTGACAGGAAAAGACTTCATAGTAAGCTCGCGACTTAATGTTTACGACGGTTTCCCTTATCCTTACGGATTCGGCGTATCCAAGAACGGTGGCACAGATTTTGATCCTACTGAGCCCACTTGGCTTCTTCGTGAACTTTCAAATATGGGCGTTGAGCTTCTCAATATCACTATGGGCAATCCCTATTTCAATCCCCACGTCAACCGTCCGTTTGCACTTGGTGGATACGATCCCGGTGAGCATCCGCTTGAGGGCGTTGCAAGAATGCTTCACGGCATTGCCGCACTCAAAAAGGAAGTACCCGAGCTCAAGATCATCTCCTCTGCCCTTTCGTATCTCGGCGTTGTTGCGCCCGAGGTATGCGCAGGATTCATCAAAGAAGGCGGATTTGATTTTTGCGGTTTTGGCAGAACCATTCTTGCTTACCCCGATTACGCAAAAGATATTCTTGAAACGGGAAAACTGAAGAAAGAAAAGATCTGTATTTGCTGCTCGAAGTGTTCCGAAATGATGCGCGCGGGCGGTACACCGGGATGCGTTGTTCGCGACTCGCTTTATACCGATCTTTACCGTGAATTCAAAGGGGGCAAATAATGAAACACGTAATAATCAGCGGTTGCTCACGCGGTATCGGTGCGGCTTGCGCTCAAAAATTTCTTGCAGCCGGATGGAATGTCACGGGTATGGGAAGGAGCGCGGAATCGTCGATCAAACACGATAATTTTTACTACGTCAGCGGAGATCTGTCTTCTAGTGATGACAGAAACAGATTAGTTTCCTCTGCAACCCAAAAGTTCGGGCAGATCGACGCGCTTGTAAACGTTGCGGGTGTCGCTCCGCTTGAAAGGTGTGACCTGCTTGAGATGACCGAAGAAAGCTACGACAGAGTAATGGAAATCAATACTAAAGGTACGCTTTTTCTCACCCAGTCTGTTGCTCGAGAGATGATACATAATGCCGAAGAAAGTGGGGTTCGCGGATATATTTGCAATATTTCTTCACTTTCGGCATACACAAGCTCTGTAAGCCGCGGTGAATATTGTATCTCAAAAGCGGGAGTATCGATGATAACGAAGCTTTTTGCCGACAGACTTGCGGAATACGGAATACCCGTAAACGAGGTGCGTCCGGGCATTATTGCAACCGATATGACTTCCAAGGTCAAAGGTAAATATGATGCTCTTATAGAAGGCGGTCTGCTTCCGATAGCTCGATGGGGAAAGCCCGAAGATATCGCGGACGCAGTTTACGCGCTTTGCTCGGGCGGTCTGCCTTACGTCACGGGGCAATCTCTTGACGTTGACGGTGGATTCCATTTGAGGAGATTATAATGAAAACTTATTCGTTTGATGCCGTAGTCATCGGAAGCGGTGCGGCGGGATTTGCCACCGCCTGCAATATTGCAAAGATAGGTAAAAAGAGCGTTTGTATCGTCACCGAGGGGATCAATTCGGGAACCTCGCGCAATACGGGAAGCGACAAGCAGACGTATTACAAGCTCTCGCTTGCGGGTAGCACGCCTGATAGCGTACGCGAAATGGCTGATACTCTCTTTAGCGGCGGATGCGTTGACGGCGACAACGCGCTTTGCGAAGCGGCGCTTTCTTCGCGTTGTTTCCTCGACCTTTGCTCTGCTGGCGTACCATTTCCGTCGAACAAATACGGAGAATACATTGGTTACAAAACTGACCACGATCCCAAAGCTCGCGCAACAAGTGCGGGACCGCTCACGTCAAAGTTTATGACGGAAGCGCTCCAAAGGCGGGCTGATGAAATGAATATTCAAATCTTTGATAAGCAATACGCGGTTGAAGTCCTCAAGGATGACGGCGAGGTTTGCGGTCTTCTCTGCTTCGATATGGATAGCGGCAATTACGTTGCTTTCGCTTCTCCAAACGTTGTTCTCGCGACCGGCGGACCTGCGGGAATTTATTTTGACAGCGTTTATCCTGTCAGCCATCACGGAACGACATCGCTTGCGCTGAATGCGGGAGCGACATTGCAGAATATGACCGAGTGGCAATACGGTCTTGCCTCAAAAGAGCCGCGTTGGAATGTTTCGGGCACATATATGCAGGTGTTACCGCGACTCGTTTCGATTGATGACTCGGGTAAGGAACGCGAATTCCTTTGGGAGTTTTTCTTTGAGCCTTACGAGGCACTTTCTATGCTTTTCTTAAAAGGTTACCAATGGCCTTTTGATATTAAGAAGGTTGCGGAAGGATCTTCGGTAATCGATCTGCTCGTTTACCGAGAAAGCGTTCTGCGAGGACGTCGGGTTTATCTTGATTATACAAAAAATCCGTTCGGATTTGAAAACATTGAATTTGATAAGCTGTCGGATGAGGCGTATGATTATCTAAAAAAAGCAGATGCTTGTTTTGGCACGCCGATCGAACGACTTCGCAAGATGAACGCGCCCGCCATTGAGCTTTACAGAAGCAAGGGCGTGGATATTTCGAAGGAATACCTTGAGATCGCGCTATCGGCACAGCACTGCAACGGAGGAGTGGCGGTAAACGCCAATTGGGAAAGCCGAGTACGCGGATTTTATGCCGTTGGCGAAGTTGCGGGCACTCACGGTATCACGCGACCCGGAGGCAGTGCGCTCAATGCGGGTCAGGTTGGTGCTCTGCGTGCAGCAGAAGCGATTTCAGACAGCGACAGATGCATAGATCAAGACAGATTTGAGAAAATAGCGCAGGAAAGAGCCGATCGTGCAATCGCTCTTTCGAAAGACGCAAGCTCACCGATCGATCTTGTAGGCAGACTTATGACCGCGCGCAGAAAGATGAGCGCTTGCGCGGGAGCTATCAGAAATATCGCAGAGATGTCACGTTATCTCGCCGATATCAAAAGTGCCGTTTGGCTTATCAGAAACATCAAGGCTTTGCCGAGTGTTGAGGAGATTTATGCCTGCTATATGCTGCAGGATACTCTGACCGTGCAGGCGGCAGTTCTGACCGCAATGATCGACTTTGCAAAAAAGAACGCTTATTCGCGCGGTTCTGCGCTTTACACCGACGAAAACGGCGATGCTCCAATGGGGCTTGAGGATATTTTCTTCTATTCTCTGCCCGAAAAAGAATCGCACAAGAGGGTTATTCAATCGGTCGAGCTGCGCGGAGTTGATTTCTTCTGCTCACGCAGATTTGTCAGAAAAATGCCTGTTGAAGAAGATTGCTTCGAAAAGGTATGGAGTGATTACCGCGAAAGGAAGGGATTATGATGTTTGATTTGGGACTTGTTTCTGTAAGCTTTCGTTCGCTTGAACCGAAGCAAATTGCAGAGCTTTGCCGCGAAAATGGACTTGAGTATATCGAATGGGGCAGCGACATTCACGCCCCTTGCACCGATTCGGCGCGTATTAGCGAAATCGTAGAGTTGCAAGCCGATTGCGGCATTAAATGTTCGTCTTACGGTACTTATTTCAGAATCGGAACTAATGAAGCAAGCGAGCTTTACTCTTACATCGACGCCGCCAAGAAGCTTGGCACAGACATTCTTCGGCTTTGGTGCGGCGATAAAAATTATACCGATATGACACCTGATGAACGCGATTATATAATTGCAGAATCAAAAAAGGCTGCTAAAATTGCTGAGGAATGCGGGGTTACACTCTGTATGGAGTGCCACAACAAAACCTTTACGAACTGTCTTGAAGGCGCGCTTGAATTGATGAAATCGGTTGATTCGCCAAATTTTCAGATGTATTGGCAACCGAACCAGTTCCGCACGCTTGAAGAAAACCTTGAATATCCCGAGAAAATTGCAAAATACGTCAAGGTAATTCACGTATTCAACTGGGAGGGCAAGAACAAGTATCCTCTGTGTGATGCTATTGAAATTTGGAAAAAGTATCTTTCCTTCTTTGACGGATCGCAAAAGCTGTTGCTTGAATTTATGCCGGACGGCAAACCCGAATCGCTTGGCGCAGAAACAGCGGCATTAAAAGAAATAAGGAGAGAGTTAAAATGAAATCTATTTTCCTATGCAATAAAAAGGACAACGTAGAAAAAGTCTACGCGGAAAGCTTTGATAAGCTCACCGAGGTTGAGAAAAAGATATATACATCTGCGGAAGTTATTGCTTCTCCCGAGGAATTTTCTGATGTTGAATACGTGTTTTCAACATGGGGAATGCCATCTATGACTGAGGAAGAAATAAAAAATTGCTTCCCAAAACTGAAATGCGTTTTCTACGCAGCAGGAAGTGTGCAGGCGTTTGCTCGTCCTTTCCTCTCTTGCGGTGTAAAAGTGTTCAGCGCTTGGGCTGCAAACGCCGTTCCCGTTGTTGAATACACTCTTGCACAGATCATTCTTGCCAACAAGGGCTTTTTCGCTCATTCGCGTGAGATGAAAAAGGGAAATCGCGAAGCCGGAAAGATAATGAAGGCGGCTTATCCAGGAAACTATGGTGAAAACGTTGGAATTATCGGAGTAGGAATGATCGGCTCACAAGTGGCTGAAAGACTGAAAAGCTATAAACTTAACGTGCTTGCGTTCGATCCCTTTCTTTCCGATGAACGTGCTGAGAAACTTGGCATCAAAAAAGCCTCCCTCGATGAAATCTTCTCGACTTGCCGCGTTATCACCAACCATATGGCAAACAATGATCAAACAAAGGGAATGCTCGATTACAAATATTTCTCAAAAATGCTTCCATACTCTACCTTCATTAATACCGGTAGAGGTGCACAAGTTGTAGAAGCCGATCTTGTTCGTGTGCTTGAGGAGCGTCCCGATGTTACTGCTATCCTTGACGTAACATTTCCCGAGCCGCCGGCAGAGGGTCACGCCTTCTATTCGCTGCCCAACTGTTTCTTGACACCTCACATTGCGGGAAGTCTTGTTAACGAAACACACCGTATGGCTGAATACATAATCGAGGAATACGGGCGTTTTATCAGCGGCAAACCTTGCCTTTATGAGGTCAGCGAAAAAATGCTCGAGACGATGGCGTAATGAAGAAAAAATATCTCGAATTAATGAAAAAAGCCCTTTCTGCTTACTCTGACGAACATATTCATGAATATTTCAACAGAGTTAAATCTGAAGGGCTTACAGAGCACGGTTTTCCGCGCCTGACGGTAAACATTGGCGTGCTCGTCGCGCACGGTTATAGACAGGATCTGATCCCAATCTATATTGATATGATGGATTTTTGTTGCGAGCAGATTCCAAAGGTCAAAGCAGCAAACGATTTTTCTGTAAGAGAGATAGTATTTTGTTTGTTTGAACTCAAAAAGGAAGGCAAATTTCTATCCGATATTGAAAGATGGACAAAACAACTTTCAACTATCGTTCCGGAAAGCTGCTACGACAAATTTGCAAAAAATCCCGATGACGTGATAGGAAACTGGGCGCTATTCTCTGCCTTGAGTGAATTCGCAAGACAAAAGCTGACGGGATGTGATTCGGAAGAATTCGTTGAGCTTCAGCTTGAGAACCAGCTTCATCGCCTTGATGAAAACGGAATGTATATGGACAATATCAAGCACGAGGCTCATCAGCCGATCGTCTACGATCTTGTTCCGCGCTATCTTTTCACTCTGCTTTTACACTTTGGATACCGAGGTCGGTACTATGACCGTATCGATTCAATGTTGAAGAGCACAGCTCTGATGACACTGAAAATGCAATCTATTACAGGCGAAATTGCTTTCGGCGGCAGAAGCAATCAATTCATTCACAACGAAGGCTTGCTTGCTATAATCTTTGAGTTTGAAGCAAACAGATATGCTCGTGAAGGAGATCTTACCACGGCGGGAAAGTTCAAGGCAGCAATTGCAAGGGCGATGGATGTCACAAATTATTGGCTTGACCGAGCCCCCATACGACACATCAAGAATCGTTTTCCTACCGAAACAAAATATGGATGTGAAAAATATGCCTATTTCGATAAGTATATGATCACAACCGCATCGCACCTATTCTCGGCTTATATGATCTGCGACGATAGCATCAAAGCAACTGTTTTTGACGATTCCGATTCTTGCTTTATGACAAGTGATCATTTTCACAAGCTCTTTATGCGTTCGGGCGGATATTTTCTTGAGTTTGATACCGAAGCCGATCCGCACTATGATTCATCGGGACTCGGAAGAGTTCACCGTTATGGCGCACCATCCCCGATATGTATGAGTCTGCCTTGCCCCGGTAGTCCAAATTATTCGATTGGTACGGATGAAAAGATCCGCGCATCGCTATGTCCGGGTAAAATAATTGATGGGGAACCTATATTTACTTGCGATATTGAGGAAAGAATCCACGTGGATAATTTCTCGTGCAATTGTGCAACTCTTGATTATCCTCTTGGATTACAAGCAGATTACGCAATCAACGAAGAAGGCGTTGAGATTACCGTTACAGGAGATGAAAACGTTTTGCATATGCTCCCCGCGTTTTATTTTGACGGTGAAAAAGAAACGGAGATAACGCTTCTGAATAACGTTCTGCAAATCAAGTACGACGGTTGGATTTGCCAATATTCATCAAATGGCAAAATCCAAGAGCTTGGTAAAACCGCTCGTAACAGAAATGGATACTATAAGCTGTTTTACGCAAAGAATGACAATTCGTTAACAGTCAATATAAAGATATTCGAATAAACAAAAGACCATCGGGACAACCGATGGTCTTTTGTATCAATAATCATCATAATTAACTATATAGGGCTGAAAATGAATTGTAAAGTTATATAACATTCTCTTGATGATGGCCATGTGCGAAATTCATTTGATTGATAACTGAAAACAGTTAGTTTTTTCGCAATGTGTCTGTCTTATATTTTCTGAAAACTCGTCGAATAAACGACAAAAAATAGTGTATGTATTTTAAGTTTACAATCGTGCGGTGGAATTTCGTTTTGAAGCTTATATGTGAGATATCCAGGCGTGTTTTCAACCAAAATTAAACGTGTTTTAGAAAAGCAAAAAAACTTGAAAACATAGTGTTTTCAAGTTTTTTCGCT
>JAGBRZ010000154.1 GCA_017632155.1 Clostridia bacterium | reverse complement strand
TTGTCAGCGTGCAGTGTTTGGTCACAAACTCCGTATAGGATTCTTTGGCGGCAGTTTTGGTCTTGAACCCTGACAGCCTCTTTTGCTTACGTTCTCCATCAAGTGTGACGACATAGAAGAAAAGATCGTAAACCTTTCCGTTCAGCTTTGTATGCCGTTCTTGGATGCTGTATTTGGTTGATGAAATGTAATATTGTTCCATGTCAGTCTGCAGAGTTTTTCTTGATGTAATAGTTGTGGATGTCGATAATCTGGTCTTTCAGAGAGTCAACCTTTCCTTTGAGCGAATCGATTGTTGCGCTTTGTACGGCGGTTTCCGCGAGCAGCCGATCTCGTTCTTCTCGCAATGCCAGGAGTTCTGCTTGCAGCGCAACAAAGCTGTGTTCGCCGATATAGAAGATCTCCCAGAGTTCTATGCCAAGAGGCTTGCATAGATCTTCCAGCGTATTTACGCGCGGAGAATCTTTATCAGGGTTTTCCGGATGAATGATTCGTCCAATAGTATCGAGAGAAATCCCGCTCTCCTCAGCCCATCTTCTATTAGACAGTCCTTTTTCTTTTCTTAGTTCTTCTAATCGATCTCTGTACAATTAAAAATCCTCACTTTCTACGTGTTTTTATTTCAGAAACAAGAGATTTTGCGGATATACTCCGAAAATATATCGATAAAAGTTGGATATTACCCCGATTGCAAAGTGCAATGGGGAGGATTATAATAAAGGTGCAAGAGGGAAGCGCCCTCTGAGTAAAATAACTTCAGGAGAAAAAATATGAAGGAAGAAGAGAAGCACAAGGACGAACGTGAGAAAGAGATTAGAGAATTGATCCGCGTTAAGATTGATATCTACGGCTTGACCGAACAGGACATAGCTGACCTGCGCGAACACGCACGGAGGATGCTAAATGAACATAAATAAAAATGATTTGCAGACCGCCTTCGGGCGGTCTTTTTTTATATAAATTCGTCTTGCTCGTCATCATAATAATAGATATCTTCATTAATATCTATATCTTCAGGATTTATTTTTGATTGCGAGGGTTTCTTTTTCTTCCTTTTAGGTTTTGTTTGGGAAATGTATAGGTTGAGTTCATCCATTTTTCTTGACATTTTTTCTATTGAATTGTCACGATCAATATACAATGTCCCTATATTTTTAGAAAGATAAATCATGTGCTTGCAAGGTATTCTTCGAGATCGGAAATCGGGGCAAGTGCAACTTGACAATGTTGTATTGTAAGAATCCGACCCGGAGTCAATCGTTGCCGAAACATTGATACGCCCTTTTATACAAAGATCGGTTTGCGTGGCATTATATAATCTACCAGAGTAAATGCTTTCAAGATACGAATCAATTGGATACTGAGGAGAAAAGAAAAGAGATTCTTTTGGTACAAGTAATTTTGTAAATTCGGCATTTGAAAGTTCAGCAGTCTTATTAGATTGATTCTTTAACAACTCTTTGTTTTGCTTTTTTAATTCTTTATTTTCGAGTTCAACAGCTTTTATGTGATCCAAATCATTAAGATAATCTCGTTTTATAGAATTTTTTTCTGAAACAACCATATTATAATTGGCTTTCATTGCAGCAATTTCATCCTCTAATTTGGAATTAGATCGATTCATACTTTCGGAGTACAGTTGTTTGTATTTTTGCGCTTCTTCTTGCTGCTTGACAGCCTCCGATCGAATGCGATCAAATCTATCATCTTTGATCTTGCCCAATATTAGGTTTACTGTGATCAAAATGATAACGATTCCGACAACGATTCCAAAAATCCACATTTGAATTACCTCTGCAATATTTTCTTCTTCATCAAATGAATTGGAATAAGGGCAAACCCCATTTGGGTGTTGATGTTCAGGGTGACCGCCACAATGATAATGATAAGTTCCGGAAGAACGGTCATAGTGACCTCCATTGCTATCTGTCCTGCCAGAGTGCGCAAAGGAGGTAATAACAAGAGAAAATAAAAAAATAATAATGAAAGTAAAAACAATAAGTCGTTTATACATATCTCACTTCTTCTTATTTGCAATAAATTCAATATAATTGTTAATCTCACGGAGCTGGTCTTCGTCCATCTGATCAACAAGGGAGTAGAATTCGCGTTTGAGCTGTTGCACCGGGGTTTCGGGTTCGGCAGGATGGTCTTGAATATAGAGAGCAACATCACGCAACACCTGATCAGGTTCAGAAAGATTATCTTTGTCAACATTGAGGAGCAATTCTACAGGAACGTTTAATATTTCTGAAAGTCTTACAATCGTACCAATATCTGGTTCAGACTTACCAAGTTCCCACATTCTAACTGTACTTTCGCTTTTATAAAGTTTTTCTGCAAGTGTTTTTTGTGTAAAACCCGATTGCTTTCTATAGATCTTAATTCGCGAACCAATATTATCAGAGATTTCTTTTGATCTGCTTGCCATTTTTTTAGCCACCTTTCCACAAAAATATTGCTACTTCACCTATATTATAGCAAAAAAATTGCTGTTTTCAATGATTTTTTTCAAAAAAAGTATTGACAGCAACAAAATTGCGGTGTATAATAAATGCAACACAGCAATTTTGTTGCGGAAGGGGGTGGTTTCAAATGGATAGACTGAAAGAATTTAGAAAAAATCAAGGATTGTCACAAGAAATGATGGCAAAGAAACTTGGAATGACTCTTTCTATGTATGAAAAAGTGGAGCAGGGAAGAGCAAATGCATCATCCGGTTTCATGAAAAGATTCAAGAACGCGTTTCCCAGTGAAAGTATTGATTATATTTTTTTTGCCGCGCAACAGCAATAATATTGCTGTTTTGAAATAAGGGTGGCGATATGCCATAAGTCGGATGTTCACATCCAACATTCGACAATCCCGAAATTCTTGCGGGCTAAATCGTGTACCCCTAACTGCATGATTTAGCCCGCAAGAACAAAATCAAACTATTTACAGGAGGTAAAAGAGATGACCGAGAAACAGAGAGAGGCATTTCGCAAGCGTATCAAAAAGCTGATGATCGATTTTGAATTGACGAACCGCGGGCTTGCAGAGCAGATCGGTTGGTCGGAATCGATGCTTTTGCACGCGGTGAACGGAACGAAGGCAATCCCGTTTGATATGGTGATCGCGCTTTCCAAGCGTTTCAACATGACGATCGACAGCCTGATCGCAGAGGAGAACTAATATGACCTACGAGCGCAGGGAGGAGATATTCTCCAAAGAAGCATTGCGCGTCAAGGACGTGCAGGAACTGATGGGATGCTCTCCATCTAAGGCGGCGGAGCTGATTCGCAACTGGAAGCTGAGGATAAGGATTGGAATGGGCAAGACCCCACGCATTGACTTTGAAGGAGGAATCCACATGCTGGATTACTTTGAAGTGATGGAAATCGATCCGGAAAATGCGGGAGATCGCTATATTAAAAAGAAAGACACGAGCGCAGAGGCTCGTGTGAGCGAATCGGCACGTCGCAGCGTGTGCCATTGAGGAGGTGCTTTATGATAGCAAGATTTTGCAGAAAAATTGCCGGTGTATCCTTTTGGCTCTGCCTTTTAGTGGTCCTTGGGATCGTGGGCAAAATCGAAAACGGCGGGAGTATGACACTTGGCTGGTGGGCGGTTGGCGCGCTGGGGTGGTTATTGCTGATCCTGTTGGGAGCATCCCACGATAAATCTTAATATTGGTAAAATAAGAAAAGAGGTGTTTGGATGACCGAGCGCATCAAGGACGTTGTGACCTATTGGGTCACAGGATTCCTTCCGCAACGCGGAGGGGACAAGCATCCTCCAAAGATCGTGGAGGAACGTGTAAACGGTCACGTAGTACATATCTACACAGGGTATGACAAGGGAACTCATCTTGTGTTGTACCCGCGAAGCAAGGTCATGCCCAGCACCGTACCCTATGAAAAAAAGACCGTGAGTATTTTTGACACAAGGAGGGGCTATTGATGATAGTGAACTGCTACATATCCGACGAATTTTCGATCGAGCGCAGAGAAGATATCAAGATTCTTCGAAAAACAATAATGCCGGATGGAACAACTGTCCGACTGGAAGAAAACGCAGTTATTGCTGCAAACCCGATCAGCTGTGCAAACGTGTTCGGTGTCGGTGCCGGGCTTCCAAAGGCGGGGGAACGCTTTGTGGTCCGGTTTCGCTTTGATAGCGAAGAGCATGCCGCGCTGGCGTTTGAAAGACTGGCGAGAGAGGAAGTTCCTCTCTCGCACTATAAAAAGCTGATGGAGCAGCCGCAATATGCGGATTGCTTGTAAGGGGGAACTATGAAACTGCACGAAGCGCTTTTGGCGGTGGAAACTCACGCCCTTTGCAAATATCAAAATTCGTTATATTATGCCTACGGTGTGTCATGCGTCCGTAGGCTGTTTGGACAGTCGGTGATCTCAATGGAGCTTCACGACCGGCACGCACCCAGCGTGATCTATGCAAAGCCATCAGACGTATCGATCGTGCGATGGAACGCACCGGATGACACGGTGAAGACTGCACTGGCAAGATACGAGGCAATATTTAAACCGATAACGGAGGGGAAGAAATGAAGGAAAGAGGAATCGCGCAATCGACATATGAACGCGCTGTCGATGATTTGAAAAAGTTTTGCGAAAAAGAGACGGATCTGCAACCGCTTGTTATAGACGGCGAATATCCTGTACGAGTGCAGTTTATTCCTAATCCGCAGCTCAATTGTTTTGGAAATGAAAATATTGATGAAAACGGAGAGGTGAACGATCTGACGGTAACGGTTGGACTTTCGACCGACGTGAGATCGACTTTGAGATTTAAGATGGACTCAAAGCTGCTCAAAAAGCTGATAAGACTCGCAGAAAACGTAGGGTTTCTTTATTATCACGCTTTCCGCGAGGAGCAGGGTGCTCGGTTGACACCGAGTCGAGTAGTAGAAGATGAGGGCAGTGAAGAATATCATGCTTTTTGCCCTTTTTGCATGGAGTCTCAAGATGTGGAATCTCTTGAACGCGTTTTAGACCCGCCTTTTTGCTATAAATGTGGACAGGCACTTGACTGGTCGAATGAAAAAGAAGAGAGTGCATTCGAAGAGGCAATGCAAGAACTAAGAAAGCAAATTGGAGGTCAGCATGCCAAGACAGAACCCGAAGCGAACGAAACCGTGCCGACAGACAAGCCGTCGGCATAGTTTGAGAATACGATTGATGAGTGAATGGGTCAATCGTAGGATAGAGATTGCGAACAAGCGAATTGCAGAAGATCAGAAATTGATATTGTGGAGGAGATAAGCATGAACTGTGCATATCGTTTGAATCTCCCAAAGGAATGGGAAGATCTGAAACCTTCGGTTCGGCAGAAGATCAACGAAGCCGTCAATACAGTTGCCAATCAGCGGATTGATCAAGAAGAAGTCGAGATGCAAAAGACGTGGATCCTGTACGGCGCGGTTGCGCTGGCAGAGGCGGGCGCGACCAAGGATGAGATTCTTTGTTGGATTGGCTCATGGAAGCGCATCTACCGCGCAAACGGACGTATGAAGACCAAAGAGGAGCAAGAAGCCTTTATCAGAGCGCATCTTGCCATCCTCGGGGACGATTATCCGTTTGATTTTATCGATAGTTTGGAGAGGGTTTGAAAACCCGGTGGAGGAATCATGGGAAGATTACAGTTAAAAGCGGAAACGCAAAATGAACAGCTCGTTCTTGCTCATTTGGAGAAAACGGCAAGCGATGCTCTTGCTTTGAAGATCAACGAAGGACAGAAAACGCTGTCACAGTGTTGGAATTATATCAAAGGAGAAGCACGTAGGCTTGCCGTGAATGGTGTAGCTTGCATTGAAGACATGACGGTGTTTGGTTGGGCTGTGCATTTCTTTGAAGAGGACAGCATCAAAGGCGAGGATGTTGAGAAGTCGCAACCTGTAAAAGCAGCAAAAAAGCAGACCGATAAGCCCAAAGAAGATAAACCGGAAAAGCGCGTATCCAAAATGGATGAGGAACAGATCTCTATTGATCTGTTTTTGTGATGGATCTCCGGAGAATAAGCGGAGAGATTCCGCAAGAGGTAAAAGAATGGAGCGAATCGCACGCTGACGGGAAGAAGCATTTTGCATCTTATCTTCAATACGTTGACGGAGAGATTGTGGAACGTGTGTTTGCTACGCGGTTATACAGTGGAAAAGGAGTAAAGATCACAGAGGTATACCGTAATTCTACGGGCAACAGCGTGCCTATTTATAAAAATCTTATTTACAGCAAGATGTCAGGATATACTCCGATTTTTGAGGCAAGGGATATTTACTACCATTGCGCGGGTTATCCGTTCAAACAATTTGGAAAAGAGGATTTTGACGTTTGGGATACACCTGTTATGCCGATGGGAATGTGGCGCGTATACATCAACGCAGAAATGTTGAAAGAAATACCTGAATTTAGATATTGCGGGTATTCCTGCGGGGACGTAATCGACTATATCAACCGATACCGAGAGGATCATTCTCTTGAACTGTTTGGGAAGATGGAGATTCCCGTTTCACCGGTGTTGATCGAAAAGTGCAAAAGGGATAAGCAATTCCGGCGCTTCTTGTGGGAGCACCGAAATGAAGCGGTTATATACGGATCGCAGGCAACGTTATATGCATATAAAAGCAAGAAAAGCATTGAAGAAGCAAGACGGATCTGCAACAAAAAGAACCAAAACGACAGGCTGTGTGCTTTGTTGGTGCCGGAAGTGAGAAAAACCAAAATTGATCGAGAGAGGTTGATAGAGTATCTTTCCGATCTTGGGGAACCCCTGAGCCGTTGCTATAATGACTATTTAAAAGCCATAAAAGCACTGAAGCTGGATCTGACAGATACAAAGAACGTATTCCCAAATGATTTTGCGCGGATGCACGATTTGAGAATCGCAGAATATGCATCACTCAAAGCAAAGCTTGATGCAAAAAAGAGAAAAAAATTGTATCAGGATTTTGCCGCAAGGTCGAAAGAACTGCAAAAATTTGCATATGACGGGGAGCAATATTCTATTATTATCCCGGCATCAGTATCCGATTTGTTGAAAGAGGGAGACACGTTGCAACACTGTGTTGGAAAGATGGGATATGATCAAAAAGTTGTGGACGGAATATCTTTAATTGCATTTTGTAGAAAAACGACAGAAATAGAAACATCATTTGTGACGATTGAATATCGGTTTGACAGAAAGGCGCTTCAACAATGTTATGGATTTAAGGATTCAAAGCCTGAGGATGACGTTATCGCATTTGTTAATAATTGGGTCCAAACGATTGTGAGAAAGCAGGTGGAGCAAAAATGATCGATCAAAAGGTTGGAAGATGGACAATCCTGGGTGAGTTTCGGAAGGGACGTTTACTATACTACAAATGCCGGTGCGAGTGCGGCACCGTACGGGATGTAAGAGCAAATAGCATCAGGACCGGCAGATCGAAAAGTTGCGGGTGTTTGCGGCGCGAGCGAGCGCTGGAAATGATTGCCGAAAACTCGAAAGAGCGGATCGAGACAAACACAGCGTTTCACACGAATTTTCAAGCAATCGAAAGATCAGAACCTTATAAAAACAACACGAGCGGTCACAAGGGCGTCTATTGGGCGAAGCAAAAAGGTATTTGGAAGGCTATTATCTACGTTCAAAAGAAGTGTATATACCTCGGCGGCTATCACGATATTAAGGACGCAATTCAAGCGCGTGAAGCTGCAGAGCAGGAATACTTTTTGCCGATTATTGAAGCCAAACAAGCTGCTGAAAAGAAAGGAGAATAAAATGAAATCGGTATTGATAAGCATTCATCCAAAGTGGTGCGAGATGATTGCATCGGGCAAAAAGACGGTTGAGGTGAGAAAGACCAAGCCGAAATTGGAAACGCCGTTTAAGGTGTATATCTATTGCACCGCAGATAGAAGAAAGCACATAGCCGATACTTATGTGCCGCAAACTCCTTTGTTTGTAAAAAACGGCAAGGCGAAAAGCAGTATAGGGAGAGAGGACGGATTGCCGTGGAAACTTGGAAACGGCAAAGTCATAGGAGATTTTGTGTGCCGAAACATTGACGAATACGATCCGATTCAAGCTCATTCCGGAGCGATCTACTGGCTGGATGATAGGTCTTTTGAGAACACCGGCTTTGAGAACCTCGAAGATCTGTGTGAGTATGGGAACGGAAAGCGTCTGTACGGATGGAATATTTCCAATCTTGTGATTTACGACCAACCGAAAAAGTTGAGCGAGTTTATTGTTCCGTCAAACGTCGGCTGTTGCAACGATGGAAAATGCCGTGGTTGCAGATGGATAGACCGAGGAAACGGTTTTAACATCGAGGACGATTGTAGTGCACCTTTTTGTACTGACGAATACAAGCCATTGCGGAAAGCGCCGCAAAGTTGGTGCTACGTTGAGGAGGTAAACCGATGAAAGAAACTAAATTGAAGCCGTGTCCGCGTTGTGGAAAATCGGTGAAACTACTAACGCGAGATCTTCCGAGAGCATTCTTTATAGGGCATCTTGGGTGCCAAGTCCACGTTTCGTCTTCCGGAGACGAAGCGCAGGAAGAGGAGATTACCAGGCGTTGGAATGAATTAGTTGATATAGAAAATGAGAGGAAATCTATGAAAACCAAAGAAAACTATACTATGGGAAAACACCCATCTTATAATTGCCAAAGGGGAATGCTTTGCCCGACTTGTGATAAAGCACTTTGGCCTCAGGTTGAGGTAAAGACCTTTTTCGGAATTAAGAAAATCACTGTAAAAGAACAACCGAATTTTTGCAAGTATTGCGGACAGGCTTTACTGCCTGCTTATAGTGGTATTTGAAAGGAGGTTCGGAATGAGCAAAGAGCAGATTGAGTTGATAAAGCCAGCACCATATGAAAGAATACCGTTGGAAAGTTGCAATAAATATATGTGTTGCGTTAATTGCAAACACTTCTATTGTAGCGGAATGTCTGCACCGAATGGGTATTGCGGAAAAGCAGGCAAAAAAACAGATGCAACAAGGCATTGCAAAGAGTTTGAGGAAAGGATCAGACAATGAGCAGAGAGCTGATTAAAAAGAAAGCCGATCAAATCATGGATCGAATTGCTCTCGGATTAGTTTCGTTTGAAAGACATGGTGACCGCACAAAGCCCCTTGTCTTTATGTCGAAAGATATTATGGATATTTTAGCATTATCGGAAAACATCTTACTTTGTAAAGACCAATCAAGAGAATTACGGTTTTTCGGGTGCAAGGTAAAAATGGTTGTCGGGGAAAACGTTCTATCTGTCGGATATGACCTGTTGGAAGGAGAGAAAATCGATGAAAGAGCAGATTGAGTTGATAAAGCCAGCACCATATGAAAGAATACCGTTGGAAAGTTGCAACAAATATATGTGTTGCGTTAATTGCAAACACTTCTATTGTAGCGGAATGTCTGCACCGAATGGGTATTGCGGAAAAGCAGGCAAAAAAACAGATGCAACAAGGCATTGCAAAGAGTTTGAGGAAGGGATCAGACAATGAGCAGAGAGCAGATTGACAAAGTTAAGCATTGCGGTTGTGAATACGGGCTGTTCATTATGCCATTTGCTTACGATACATATTTTCTAAACCGTATCAAGTTGACTACAACCATACTTTGCACTTGTTGTGGTAAAAAAGTAACAAGAATTACAAAGAAAGGAGCAGTAAAAGCGTGGAACAGAAAGATTGCGAAAAGCAAGTAATCGAGGAGATGGCGAAAGATGTGGCAAGGTCAATCTCTTGGTGCAACGAAGAAATCCCGACCGTGGATTGCTTGGGAACTGCCGCATCCCTGTACGACAAATGCTACCGAAAGCAGAGCGAGGGGGAGTGGGAAAAACGAACTTTTATTATTTTCGATAGCGAAAAAGTCGGTTACAACTGTTCGGAGTGCAACACCACTTGGGATACTGAAACCAATTTTTGCCCATACTGCGGAGCGAAGATGAAAGGAATGAAAGATGAAAAAACAGATTGAAAAAATATCGGAAATCGTAGCAGAGGTTCAATATCTTGGTGGGCTTGAAAAAAAGGTGGCTAATCTTCTTTACGATAGAGGGTGTCGCATTCAAAACACAGGAACGTGGAAGAAAGTATCGGATAAATCCCCACGCTATAAATGCACAATTTGCAACCATCTTTATAACAATGCTGAATACAAATATTGTCCTTTCTGCGGAGCGAAGATGTCGGGAGGTGTAATTAATGAGTAATGCAGTAGCGTTTAACCCTTGCACAATTTGTGAAAAAGAGATGTGTTCGATGTGTGAACTTCAAATGCACCGTTCAGGATTATTTCAAAGGAACGAGTGGATCAGCGTTGAGGAGAGGTTGCCTGAAAAATACCAAGATGTCTTGGTGTATCGCGACGGTTATGTTACCACTTTTTTTGTTTATTCGGAAGGCAGATTTATCCTTGGAGATGCCACCCATTGGATGCCGCTTCCCGAGCCACCGAATATGAACGGAGGTGCGGAATGATAATTCGTGCTAAAGACCGTTTATCAGGGGAAATTTTTAATATCGTCCAATTCGTAAAGACCAATAAAACCATTAACGGCAATCATGAGGTTGAGGCTATTGTGGTTAACGAGAATGGTACGATTTTCTGCAAACCTATCGATCATCTGCGTGTTATGGACGCAAAATACAGACCATGAAAGGCGGTGAGTGATATGGCACGAATTTACACAAGAACAATGGCGAATTATTTTCAAAAGAACAACATTAACACTTGGCGCTATGTAAAACGTGGCTTGAATTGTTGGACAAAAAGCACCTCGGATTTTGAGTGCAAAGTTGAATGTCCGTATAACGAACGAAAAACCGAATGTGATTGTCATACCCAAGTATGCAAAGATGCCATTGAATATATCAATGAGCTGGAAGCAACACTTGCCGATGTTGTACCAAAGAGCGAGGTCGATGAAATTATAGGAGCATTTGACACTTTGCTTTATAAACATTATAACGGTGATATTTCGGATTGTGATTTATACAAACTATTTGCCAAACTCAAAAAGAAATACACGGAGGGAACCAACCATGGTTTAGATCAAAGTGTTCTGTGATCACTGCGGTGATCGAATTAATAAGGATGCAGAAGATGCGTACAAAAAGATTTCGATTGGTAAGGATGCGTTTTGCGTGCATCTTTGCGACTGTTGCGAAAAAGTCCTGATAGATGGCGTCAAGGATTTTTGCAGCAAGCAATTGGAAAAGACGAAGAGCTGTTATCTTTGAATAAAATAAATACACGGAGGGAAACCCATGAAAAACAAAAACTACATCTGCCTGAACGGGCAAAAAATCGAGATTGAAGAGAATAAGCTCTCTGAGATTAAAAAGACACTCGGTGTAAAGGACCGCTTTTACATCGATAAAAACGAAAAAGGTGAGCAGATCGCGCACGTTGGTGAGTATGATTTTCTTGTGCTGGAACGATCGGGAGACACGATCGCATTGCTGCTGAAGTCGCTCTACAAAGAAAAAGTAATTTTCGGATCAAACAATGATTACCGCGGAAGCAACGTTCAGAAGATCTGCCGCGAGTTTGCAAGAGAGATTGCTTCGATCGTTGGAGAGGAAAACGTCGTTGAGCATACGGTAGATCTTACCTCCAACGACGGGTTGCGGGACTACGGAAAGATTCGCGAGAAAAGCTCACTTCTTAGCGCCGATCTGTATCGACGATACGTTGATATCCTGGATTTGGATCGACTTGACAAATATTGGTGGTTGGCTACTCCTTGGAGCACTCCGAGGCACAATGAATCGGAGTGGATTAATTGCGTTTCCCCGCGCGGCCGCATCGACGATGTCACCTTCAACGACGGCGGCGCTTGGTGCGGGGTTCGCCCGTTTCTGATCTTGAAATCTGATATCTTTGGATCTTGAAAATAACATAAAAAGGAGAATTGCAAAAATGGAAAAAATCAATGTAAAGGTTGGAAACCTTTTCAAAATCGGAGAACAGGAGTTTATTTGCTTTGGCAAATATCAAGGCGGTATCGCAGCTGTAAGCAAAGAGTTTCTTTTTTCGTCTCGGTATGGAGCTGACAACAATTTTGCCAAAAGCATAATTCTCGAAAAACTCCAAAAAGAATATCTGCCCAAAATCGAGCGCGAGATCGGTGCAGAGAATGTCTTGGAATTTGAAACCGATCTGATCTCGCTGGACGGATCACGGAAACACGGCATTTTGAAATCAAAGGTCAGCCTTCCGACATTTGATTTCTACAGAACCAATCGAAGCATTTTTGAAAAGTACAAACTTGACGAATGGACCTGGCTTGCAACACCTTGGGAAACCAGCGAATATACAGATGATGATTGGATCGTTTGCGTTTCCCCGCGCGGCGACGTCAACGTTGCCCGCTACTACGGCGACGGGTGCGTGGTTCGCCCGTTTCTGATCTTGAAATCTGATATCTTTGAATTTTAAAGGCGCAATAGGAGACACTGCCACGCGGTAGGGTCTCCATACGCGCCTGTAGGGATAAAAATCAACGTATTTTCTTCATTATATTATATATTGTTCCAACGTAAGAAACAAAATTGAAAAAGCGGGAGGCATCGCCTCTTTGCAGGCTTGTATTGTATCATATCTTAACGACGATAAAGGGAGGAAAAAGAGAAATGAATCAAGAACAAAAAAGACCCGATCGTTATGGAGACAGTCTGTCCTGTCACGGTCCTGGCCGTCTGTCTTTTCGGGAGGCGATCGCAAAAGCAGAGGAGCAGATCGAGATCGAAGCAATCGACAGCTTCAAGGCAGAAGCACGCGAATTGTGCATGATCATGGCAGAGGTTTGGATGATGGATCCAAAGGGATCGATCAAGGTATCAGGAGAAGTGCTGGAGACCTATCTTGTACAGCAGGTGTTTGAAGAGATCACGTGTGAGCACGTCAAGTTGGTTTTGGAGAAATTCCACGGGATCAACTATCTCGTGCAAAACAAAAAAGCCTATCTGCGGGCGGCACTGTACAATTCGGTGTTTGAGCTTGGAGCACATTATTCAAATCTTGTCAGCCAAAACAGTTTTTGAAAAAGGAGAAAGTTTAAGATGAGGTGTCTTTATCGCGAGCGCCGGTATTTTTGCGGTGACTACTTGGAAGTGGATATTTACCCGGTCTTTCAAAAGGCAGGGAAGCGCGGCCAAAAGGCAAAGCCGACAAGCGAGGTTCAGGAACGCTTGAATGAGCACAACGCGATTGAGAAGTTGATTCGTTTGCTCAACGCGAATTTCACAGGCGAAGACTACGAGTTCCACCTTACCTACACGGATGAAAACCTCCCGGAAGATGTGGAAGAAGCGAAAAAAGATATTCAAAACTTTATCAGACGAGTCAAGACCCTTCGCCGTCGTTTGGGTCTTGAAGATTTGAAATACATATGCGTTCCCGAGGGCGGTTTTGAGGGAACAAGATTTCACTTTCACATCACGATGAACGGCGGTGTTGACCGCACCCTGATTGAAGAACTGTGGGGATACGGATACGCGAACGGAAAGCGTTTGCAATTCAACGAAAACGGTGTCGAGGGATTGGCAAGATACGTCACAAAGCAGTTTTCGGCGCACAAGGACGAGCTTCCGTTTGGAAAGCGCTGGACCGCTTCCAAGAATCTGCACGTCCCGGAACCCGTAGATCGCGACGGAAGAATTTCGGCAAAGAAAGCAAAGGAGCTTGCAACCTTTGAATGCGAGAGCCGTGAGCCTTTTGAAAAGCTGTGGGAGGGATATACGCTTTCTCGCGTAGAGCCTTTTTACAACGACGTGAACGGAGGGTATTATCTGCATGTGAAATTGTACCGTGCGGGTACTGTTTTCCAAAACAAAAAGAAACGAAACAAAAAGAGAGGAGTCAAGAAAGAATGACAGAGGCGGTTTGCGCTTTGGCTTTAATTGGATTTTCAGTGGTTGTGATTTTATTGTTCGATAAGAACACAGATTGAGGAGGTATGTTTATGACAGAGGATTTTATTGGAATGCTGATAGCAAGCGGCATCGCATCTTTGATCGTGGGTGCATTCTGCGGTTTTTTGTTAGGTTTTTTTATTCAAATCGATTGAGGTATCAGACATGCTGAAAGAATGGACGCGGGACTATTCCACGGGAGCATTCATCCGGTGGACAAACAGGGGATGCCCGAGCGCGAAAGAATACGAGGACAGGGTAAGAGGGGACGTGTACCGTCGTCTTGCTTTTTTGCCGCCAAATTTGATCCTGATCAAAGCAGACGCGGCAGTCAGCACGCGTAAGCCGTTGACCGATGACTTTGAGGCGTGCAGAAAGACCGCCGAGCATTTTGAAAAGAACGGCAAGGATTACGTTGCAAAGGCGATCAGGGAGATTTACAGAGGTCTTCCGGAGGATCGTCCCGTCGGCAAGCGCGTACTGACCGAGCGCGTACGAATGTTTGCCGCGAACAATTACGTATCCGAGATCACCGTATACCGAGGCTTGAAGCAGGCGCGGTATCTTTTCGCTGCGCTCCGCGGTATCTCAACGGGAACGGCAGACGATGAGTTTTGGATCTGATGCAGATTGATAGTCATGCAACCTTGTTTTGTGGTAAAATGAGTACAGTGAGATAACAGAAAGGCACCGAGCCATTTGGTTCGGTGCCTTTCTTGTTCAAAAAAATTACGGAAAGGAGGGGTTTTGTGGCGAAAGGTCAAAAGTACAACGAGGATATCAAAGAGCGCGCGTGGGCAATGTTCGCCGCTTATGGGAATTTGAGCTATATTTCGCGCCATTTGAAGGTGCCACGAAGCACGATTACAGGATGGAAGCATGAATTTGACCGCGAATGCGAGTCAAACGACGCACTCGCAAAGCTACGAAACCTTAAAAAGCAGGAGTTTGTGGTCAGGGCTTGGCAAGCGGTAAACCTTGCCCAAACCTTGCTTGAAAAGGCATTGAAGGATGCGGAGGAAGGCAAGAAGGATATTGACGTTGACAAGCTGATCAGAGTGATCGGAACGCTTTATGATAAGCAAGCACTTGCAAACAAAGAAGCCACCGAGATCGTTGAGGGGTCTGCTGTGATCCGAAAATTTGAGGATTTTGAAGAAGAGACGGAAGAAGAGGACACATGATCACTTGTCTTGATATCATCGAGCGCAGAAAGAGGATCTGGAATAATCGGGGCGATATCGAATATGACCGACAGTACGTCCGCGCTGCTGTGATCAAGATCCTGCAGACCAAAGAGTTGATGGCGGAGATCTACAAAAGACCGTATCTGTTGATCGAGATAGCATTCTATATCGTTGACAAGAAGCGACGTACGGTGCCGTTCTTCCTCAATGAAGTGCAACGGGACTTTCAAGAATTCTATGAAGCCAACGGGCATGCCAAACCATATTTCATCCTCAAAGGAAGACAGCAGGGATTCACGTCGTATATCACAGCTATGCAGCTATCGTTTGCGATCGTGCGCAGGAACTTCTCCGGCATGACGCTTGCAGATAAGTCGTCAAATACCTTGGCGATCTTTAACGATAAAGCGCGTATGGTATACGAGCGCATACCGGATGAACTGAAACCTACGGAACGCTTCAGCTCAAAGAAAGAATTGTTTTTTGACAAGCTGAATTCCTCCTGGCGTATCGATACGGCATCGGGGGCGGTTGGACGATCCAGAACGCTGAATTTCATTCACTATTCGGAGGTTGCATTTTACAAATGCTCACTTGCAGAAATGCAGTCGGGTATCGGAGAGGCAGCAACAGCAGATGCTTTTTGCGTTTATGAAACCACAGCAAACGGATTTGGAGAATCAAAGGATCTGTGGGACAGCGACACTTGCTATAACTTGTTCTATGAGTGGTGGAGAACCAAAGAATACCGGTCAAAGGATCATCAATTTCTCGAAACAAATGATCCATGGCTGGTTGAGCGCATTGCAATGCTGCGTGAAAAAGGGCTTGATGATGACCAGATCGCTTGGTATGCCAAGAAGTACAACGGATATATCGATAAACGCATCATCAAGCAAGAGTATCCGTGCACTCCCGATGAAGCATTCATATCGAGTGGAGCATCGGTCTTTGACGTAGAGAAGATCACGAATCAGCTGATCAGACTTGACAAGGTCGGAAGGATTGGCAAGGTTGGTAACTTTGTATACGACAAGGTTGTCACTCCCATCAAGGATTCCAACGGTCGCGTTGTAGATACCGAGTGGACCATCACGAACATTCGGTTTGAAGAGCGGGCTGACGGTATGGTCTGCTTGCATGACGAGCCGAAGATCAAGACAGACGATCAGGGAGTTGTGACCGCCAAAGCTCCTTATGCGCTTGGAGGCGACGTAGCAGGGCTTGGCGAGGATTTCTACACCGGCAAGGTGGTTTGTTGCCTCGACGGAACGACTGCGGCAACTCTGCGTGTACAGCGCATTGATGAAGACTTGTATGCCGAGCAGATGTATTGTCTGGGGTGGTATTTCAACACCGCTTTGATAGGCATCGAAACCAACTATTCAAGGCAATCAACGCGGATATTGTCGGATAAGTATCGTTACCCAAAGATGTATCTACGTCAGCGGGTGGATCGCATTGACAGCACTGTTGATTTGGTGTATGGCTTTGAAACGACGAGCAAAACAAAGCCGCTAATCATCGGTGAGCTTGTTGCAAAGATGCGAGAAGACCCGCAGATTGAGGTTGATATTGACACCTTGCGAGAGATGCTTGTTTTTGTCAAGAAGGAAAACGGATCACAGGAAGCAGTTGACGGATATCACGACGACCTTGTGATGGCACTTGCAATTACGCACTTTATATCAAATCAACAGGATCACGACTGGATACCTGTTAAGCGCGAGGAAGATCACTTCCTGCGCGATAACTTTGGATTTGAAAAGCAACCGAGCGGGAATGCCGCGTACGTATCATGGGAGGTATGAAATGATTTTTAATAAAAGCAAAAGAATTGCAGGTCTTGAATTGCAAATCACACGGCTGGATCAATTGAACGAGGAGATGCTTCAGAGGCTGTCGCTTTTGGAGGAGGAAAACAAACGCACTACCGAGCGCCTTCAGCAGTTTGAGAAAAAGCAGCAGGAAACACCGCCTCCAAACAAGAGAGAGGTAACGCCTCAACAGGTCATCAACGAGTATTTCTACTTTAAGGAGGAGCATATGAACAATGGCGCATCCGAATGAATTCAACGACAAAATCACCGCGTTATGGGAGGATTTCCAGCACGCGAGGGCATATCAATCGAGCATTGGATTGACACGCAAGATCCCGATGTACGTGCGCTTCTATGAGGGAGATCAATGGCCGCCTGTCACGAAGAATACGCAGGGATTACCGCGGCCCGTGGTGAACATCGTCAAGATGATCTGCCGAAACAAGAAGAGCGCGATCTTGTCGACACCGGTCAAGATCAAGTACGAAGCGGAAGACGAGCGCGTGGATACCGAGCGATTCAACCGTTTTTCGGAATACATCCAAAAGGAGATCGGGCAAGATGCGCTTGATAAAAAAGCCATTGATGCTGCCGTTAAAAAAGGCTGTTACTTCTACCACTACTATTGGGACGCCGAAGAAAGCGGAAAAAAAGGCAACCGGATCGGTGCGCTTCGGTGTGAGCTGATAGATCCGTTGAATATCTTCTTTGCCGACCCGACTCAGGAGGACGAGCAGAAGCAAGCATGGATCATGATCGCATCGCGCGAAACGGTTGCATCGGTTCGTGAGAAGTGCGACAGCGGTGTAGACCTCGAGTCCATTGTTTCGGATGAGTCGGATGACCCCTACTCGATTCAGGAACAGGAGGGAAGTGAGCTTGTCACTGTACTGACCCGCTACTTCCGCAAAGACGGTGAGGTCTATATTGAGAAAGCCACCAAGAATACCATCGTGAACAGACCGTTCCCGTTGACACCCGATATTGAAAAATATCGAGCGGAGCTGGACGGGAAGATCGATGCACCGAACAACGATCTTCCCGACAAAACCTACAAGGACAAGCCCTTGATTCCGCATGGCGCGAGGGCAAGGCTGTATCCGATCGTTGTGGGTAATTACGAGCCGCGCGAACGTTGCATTTACGGGCTGAGTGAGGTCGAAGGTCTGATACAGAACCAGCGTTCGATTAACTTCAATATCGCGATGATGCTGCTGGCGGCACAGGAGAACGGATGGGGCAAGTACGTTGTCCACAAAGATGCCTTGCAAGGGCAAGTGATCACCAATGAGCCGGGACAGGTCCTTACCGATTACACAGCCGGCGGAAACGGCATCAAACGGCTGACAGAACACGCATTGCCGTCCGCGCCAATGTCCATAGCGGATTCGATCATGCAGATGACGAGAAACGTTACGGGAGCCAGCGAAGTGATGACGGGAGAGGCTGTCGGTGCAAATATGACAGGCGTAGCGATCGCACAGCTTCAATCGCAAGCCTTGAAGCCAATCGAAGAACTGAAAAATACGTTTTGGCTCGTCAAGGAAAAGCAAGGAAAGGTGCTGGCACAATTCTACAAGCTTTTCTATCACAAAAAAGAATACTCGTGGAAAGATGAGGTCGTGGAGCAGGACGAGCTGGGCAACCCTATCAAGCGCGAGCGCAGAATGACCGACGTGTTCTTTGCAAAAGATTTTGAGAACGTCGAATTTGAGGTTGTTGTAGAGACCGTAGGCGGCACGAATGCAAGCGTAGCGGGTGACATCAGCGCGCTGGACGTGGCACTTGCAAAGGGTGCGATTTCACCGAAGACCTATTTTGAACTTTACCCGCAGGATGCGCTATCCAATCGAAGCGAGATACTCAAAAAGCTGGAGAGCGAGGAAGCAAACAAGGTTGCGGCGCTTCAAGCGCAGATCGAGCAGCTGACACAAATGCTTCAAGCAAGCGAAGCGCGGAATGCAGAGCTGCAAAAGACCGCCGATCGGGTGCAAACGATCATCCGCGAAAAGCAACAGCTTCAAACAACGTTAGCGCAGCTTTACACGGAGGCTTCGCAAAAGATCACCGAAGCAAACATGGTAATGGTTGCAAGAGATTCCCAGCTAAAGGAAACCGAGCGCGATGCGCGCGTGATGGCAGAGGCTATCACAAACCAACACGATAGAACGGGCGCGAGCCCTTCTAAATAAAACTCAGGAAAAGAGGAAAAATCCATGGAAGAAAAAGCAAACGTACAGGAGCAAACGGTCGCACAGGTCGATACAACGGTGATCGATGGCGACGGCGGGGTGAACTCCGATCCCGCAAACAAAGCCGCCGATGGCGGTGATAACGGCAAAGAGACTGTCAACGATTCTGCGTTCACGGATTCTCAGGAAGACGGAAAAAAAGATCCCGCCACCAAAGAGGACAAAAAAGAGCCGCAGAGCAAGGAGCAGAATGCCGAAAACGCCCGCAGAAGAAGAGAAGCGGAGCGCCAAAAGGAAATGCGCGAACTGCGCGAAAAAACGATCATCGAAACGCTGAACGGCACGAACCCTTACACGGGAGAGCCGATGTCGGATTCTCTTGACGTCGAAGAATACCTGACAATGCGCGAGATCGAAAAGAACGGGGGGGACCCCGTGAACGACTACCCGAAATACCGTAAGCAGAAAGAGAGAGACGCGGCGGCACAACAGGAGAAGCAGAACGAATCCGAGGAGTGGTATCAAAAGGACCGAGAAGCCTTCAAAACCGAATACCCGGACGTTGACCTTTCCTCTCTGATTGCCGACGAGGACTTTTGCGATTATGCAGAGGGTAAGGTCGGAAAGAAACCGCTTTCGGAGATTTATCGGGGATTTCTGAAATTCACCGGCAAATACGAAGACCAAGCAAAAGAAAAGGCTGCTCAGTATATTGCCAACAGACAAGCTTCTCCGGGCGCATTGGGCGATACCAAGACCGCAGAGAGCGACTATTTCACCATGGAACAGGTGAAAAAAATGAGCCCCGCGGAGGTTCATAAAAATTACGAAAAAATCCGCAAATCTATGCAAAAATGGAATTAGGAGGTAAATAAACCATGGCATTTGAAACTTTTATCCCCACCTATTGGAGTGAGGGAATCAACAGAGATATTGAAAGACTTTGCGTTTTTGCAGAGGACTGTAACCGCCAGTATGAAGGCGAAGTAAAGAAAGCAGGCGATCAGGTCAATATCCTTGGGGTTGGAAAGCCTTTGATCAAGACTCTTGCAAGAGACTCTGCATCCGGAAACATCGACGGTCCTGAAGAGGTTGAAGACACCAGTGTTGCGCTGAAGATCGACCAGATCAGATACTTCAACTACATGGTCGGAGACATCGACAAGGCGCAGGCAGTTGGCGGAATCATGGATGCACTGTCCAAGGAAACCAGCGAGGGGCTTGCAAACAGTGTTGACAAGTACATCGCAAACTTTGCGCTGGAAGCCGGAAACAAACTGTACAATGCCGCACAAAAGGTTGTTGCAGAGAATCCTGCAAGCGGTGAAAAGGCTATCCTTGACGTTGTTGATGCAGCGATCCTGTGGATGCGCGAGCATGACATTCCTTACACCACCGAAATCGTTTTGGATGCATCTCCCCGCTTTGTATCCATGCTTCGCAAAGCATACATCCTGCGCGACACCGACAACAGCAAGATGATGCTGAACGGCAGAGTGGGTATGTATGGCAACGTAACCATCAAGGAATCCAACAACGTTGCCAAAACCGACAGCGGTGCAACCGACAACATCATGCTCCGCACCAAGCGAGCAATCGCATATGCGCAGCCTGTAACCCATACCGAAGCATACAGACCTGAGCAGAAGTTTGCGGATGCGGTCAAGGGCTTTATTCTGTTTGGCGGCAAGATTGTCCGTCCCAACGAGCTTCTCAACATCAACGTAAAATACGCTTGATCGGAGGATTTGATCTATGGCGAGAGAGGAACTCAAGCTGAATCAGGTTAAAGTCTTTAACGCGCCTGTTGAATTGGAAGCACCTCTGTTCCAAAATGCGGCGGGTAACATTGCAATCAAGGTTGAACACAAGGAGTGCGAAAAGATGGTTATTGTGTTCAAGAACGACAGCCCGTCGGGCCAAACAGCAACCATTAAAGCCGGAGACAGTTTTATGTCAAACCACAAGGATCTTTACGTTGCTGTGAAAAATTCGGGCATTGCGGCTGTTACCGTTGAATCCGGACGCTTTAAGCAGATGCAGGGAGAGTACAAAGGGCACGTTATCATTGACATCGAAGGTGAGCTTGGAGTGCTTGCAATCGAACTGCCCTGATAATAATTAAAAAAGCACAAAAAACGGGACTATTGCAAAATGTAATAGTCCCGTTTGAGAAAGGAGAACAACATGACGATTGGAGAAATTAAAATTCAAGCGTTGAAGCTGATGTTTGTGACCTATCAAGATAATATCAGCGTTGATGATCTTGAGAAATTGGGCGGGCAGGAGAACTACCGCGCATACCTGATCAACATGGATGGCGCGATCAATAGAGCTTTTGCTGACATTGAGCGCAGACGAATTCTGCCCGTTAAGAGTTATGAAATCAACGGTTCTGCTTGGGAATTGCGCAATAGGATTGCGCGATTTGATCTTAAAAAAGTCGAAGATTTTTACGATGTCGAGCGCATTTCCTCCGAGAGCCTTTATGAATATAACGGCAATGCACAATACTACAGAGACGGAGATCATATCTCGCTCGTGGATTATGACAACACGGTGACCTATCGCCTTGTGTACTATCCCAAGCTGGCGCGCAATCTTGGCGATACGAAACATATCGCAAACCTTCCCGATGAGCTGGCATGCCTGATTCCGTATTACGTCAAGGGAGATCTCTACCGAGATGACGAGCCGAACGAGGCAAGTGAAGCGCGCAACTGGTACGAGCAAGCAATGAGTGAATACCGAAATCCTGTTTCCAACGTGCAAACGCGTGTGAAAACGGTGTACTCGCAGGTGTGATATGAGAGCAAGGACGAATATCAGCGTAAAAGAACGTCGGCAGCTTACGCTTTCGGAATTCCGTGGCGTTGATTTTTCCAAATCTCCGCTCCACGTATCGGGAAACAGAGCTACAGACTCGATTAACTTCATCGGTGAGAACGGCAGAAACAAGAAGCGCAACGGATGGGTGCAGATTGCAAATCATCTGCCAAAAGAAGGGGACATAAGACCTGCAATCAATGGAATGTTTCCGTATAAAAACGGAAACATTGAGGAGGCTCTTGTACACGCGGGGACAAGATTCTATCGTATCAAGAAAAGTGACAGGGCTGATCCCGAATATGAATGGGAGTCTGTAACCGTTCCGACGAACGTATCCATCACCGACACACGAAGCCAAGCGTTTGCAAGCAACGGATACCTGTTTATCATTGGTTGCGGTGCGTATCTCAAGTATGTGCTTGACGAGAAGACGTTGCACACGATTGATCCTTACGTTCCAACCACCACGATTGACATCAATCATAACGAGATGACCGAAGGTATTCGAAAATCTCACGATCTTGTGAATCTCTTGACAGGATGGAGAAAGAACAAGCTGGTCGGAGCGGGAAGTGAAAAAACATGGCAACTTGATGCAAAAAATATTTCCGTAAAATATCCGGTTAAAGTAACAGCTGTTGAGCGGACAGGATCAGCACCTAACTACACTTACAAGGAAGTTACTTATGAGTTTGACAGCAACGGTCAGATAGAAGAAAGCAATGCAATTGGCATATTTGACCACACCAATGGAACTGTTAAACTTAACTTTGACACGACACCAAAAATCGAAGGCGACAACAACATCACTGTCGAATTCTACGTTGAGTCAGAGAACCAAAGCACGGTTGAGCGCGTGGTGGCAGATAGCCAATTCGGTGTTCTGTTTGGCATTGGCGGCAACGCAGACCGACTGTTTGTAGCAGGGAATACAAACACCCCGAACGTGGTGTACTTCTCGGAGATTGACAACCTTGAATATTTCCCGGATCAATACACAGCGACCTTTGGAACAAGCGGACAACCGATCACGGCTTTGCTACGCCTATCCGACAACACGCTTGCCGTGTTCAAGGAGTACAGCGAGCGCGAGCCAAGCGTCTATTACCAATCTGGCGAATACAGAACAACCTATGATGAAGACGGAAACATCGAGCGCATCACACCGGTGTTTCAGATCACGGCAGGTGCCACTCTTGAAAGCGCGATCAATCCATGGACTTGCGGTTCTTTTGCGGGAGATAATCTGATTCTCTCCAAGAACGGAGTATTTGCTATCGAACTAACCGAAAACGTGTCCACAGACGTGCGTACAGCGCGCGAGAGAAGCTTGGCTATCAATGCCAGACTGAAAGCCCATACGGAGCTTAAAGAGGCTGTAGGCGTGTCATACAAGGGCAAGTATTACATTGCGGTTGATGGGTGCTGTTACGTTGCGGACTCGTTGTATAAGTACACCACGAACGAAAGCCAATGGACACAGTACGAGTGGTGGTATTGGGAGAATATCCCGGCAAGAGTGTTTGCCGTAGTCAACGATGAACTGTGGTTTGGCACAGAGGACGGTGCTTTGTGCAAATTCGGTGTCGGTTATTCTGACAGCAAATTTGTGGAAAGCAAGGCGGGAGAGCTTACCTATAACGGCGACGATGCAATCTCCTATAGCTTGGCAAGCGAAACCCTGAAGAACCATTTGTCAAACGACTGTGCATTCAAAATCCTAACCGAAGATGTTTATGCTGTTTACCTTGACAGCAAAAATATCAAGATTTTTGAGGACGGAAGCTCGCATGACAGAATCTTTGTTTCTGTAAAAAAAGAGAACGGAGCGGAGGACGAAGATGCTGCAGCCCTCTTGATGAAAGAAATTTACGAGGGTGCGATCGTCTACATTGACCATCCAAATAATCATGCAGAGAATGCGATTGAATACATTGTATCCGATGTAAATCGTGCAAACAATTCTTTCGGATTGAAGCATGGGAATACCTACATCGAGATTCCCAGAGATGATAGTTTCAGACTTCTGTGGAAGGTAAGCGGCTTGGATCTGTTTGCAAAGATTGACGGTGACGTGGTCAAGCTAAAAAAGTACAAGGGCGACGAGGACACAATAACGCTCACAAAGTATGATACCAATTCGGTTAAAGAATCGTATGCAACGCAAAGCTTTATTGCACAGCTCCGCACGCTTGTGCCGGTGCAAGCATATTGGCTCACGCCCGTGTTTGACATGGGAACAAACGTAAACAGCAAGACCTTGCTCAAGCTGACGGTGTCCACCGATAATGACAGCTACGGCAGACTGCGCTTTGGCTATGAAACGAGAGCGAATGCGCGGGAATTCTCAACGGTTAAGAATAAACCGTTCTCGTTTGAAGATTTTGACTTTAACGCTTTTGCTTTTGAAACGGGCTTTTGGAGCTCGTACACGGTAAAGGTGAAAGAGCAGAATTTCAATTACATCCGTTTTTGGTTTTTGAGCGACAGCGATTCCAACTGTTCGATCAATGACCTGACGGCAACCTACAAAATAAATGCAAGAAATTTGGGGGTAAGATGATATGGCAGAAACAAAAAAGCCAATTCAAGGGGTTTCGGAGGATACCAAGAATAAAATCCTGCGTGTGTCCGCGCGGAATTTGCCCGACAACCCAAGCGCAAGAGGCATGAAGCCCGACGAGATCCGCGAAGCGTTTGTTGCACCGATCATTGGACAAGATTCTCTCATGAAAGAACTCGACCGAGTGGTTGAGGAGGCAAACGAAGCGATTGGTAGCGGCAATCTCCCTGCAATTCCCGATTCGTTTCGAAAGTATGCAGAAGAAGCATATGCTGCAGGCAAAACGGGATTGAACAGGGTTGTTGACGTTGCAATGCGCGCACTTGACGAGTCATACGATGAAGCACTTAATGCGGCAGAAGCGGCGAAAACGGCAAAAGATGAAGCGATTGAAGCCGTAGAAAATGCAAGTGATTCGGCAATCGCCGGCGTTGAAGCAGTTAAAAACGCCGCAGAAAATGCAATCAACGAGGTCAAACAAGCCGTTTTGGATGAATTCGAGATTGCGGGAACGGTGGTTCAAACCACAGGTGAAAGTAAAACAGCGGTAATGTCGCAGAATGCGGTGAGCAATCTTGTAAGAATTGAATCCAGAAGCGTGGATATTCCGCTCACGATGGTTGACGGAAAGTTTGCTCTTGCAGGAGACGGAGTTTCGAGCGGCACAGAGGGCAGTACGTCCGGTGTTCAAAGAAGTGATTTTATCCCTGTGGTTTCAGGAGAAAAATATGTTGTAAGCACTTGGGCTGGTGTGAATGTCCCTGCTGTCGTGTTTTTTTTGGATACAGCAAAATTTTCTACGGGTCAATTCAAAGGGGCTCTGCCTCAACCATATGTGACAAGCGAAACCTACATTGAAAATTTGGAATTTACTGTCCCTGACAAAGTACAGTATATGGTCATCAATGCAAGAAAATCGGTTTCTGCATTTACTCCGACATTGAAAAGGGTTGACTATAATTTTATTGAAAACATCCCTGACGAAATCGACCAAAGGGTAAATTTGGCAAAAAAAGCGTTGGTTGAGGAAATTGTTGTTCAAGCCACTGGAACAGGGGAAAGTGTTGCAATGTCTCAAAAGGCTGTTAGCGACCTTGTTTATGCATGTGACGTTGAAAACGTTTCATTCATGGTTACAGATGGCAAATTTGCTCTTGCAGGAGATGGAGGATCGAGTGGGATAGAGGGGAGTACCTCTGGGACTCAAAGAAGTGGCTTCATTTCGGTTACACCTGGGGAAACATATCGTGTAACAACCTGGGTTGGTGTGAATGTTCCTGCGGTTGTATTCTTTTGGGATACAGCGAAATTTTCTACGGGTCAATTCAAAGGGGCGCTTCCGTTCCCCTATGTGACAGGCGAAACGTTTGTTGAAAACATGGAATTTACGATTCCCGAAAATGTCGCGTACATGGTGATCAATGCAAGAAGGTCTGCCTCCTCTTTTACACCTACGTTACAAAAGGTTCATTCGGGATATCTTGAAAACATCCCTGACGAAATTAACAGAAGAATCAAAGCTGCAACTGACGATTTGAAACAACGGCTTTCTTTGGCTGGTCGTACTATTGTGACTTTTGGTGACAGTATCTTTGGCAATGTAAGCGGAGAAACAGGAGTTTCCGCAAATATTGCGACTGAAACAGGCGCAACCGTAATTAACTGTTCGTTTGGCGGAACACGAATGACGCAGGGGAATCGCGGGGGCAGCAACGATGGTTACAACAGTTTTGATTTTCCGAGTCTTGTCGATTCCATTTTGAAAGAGGATTTTTCGGTTCAGGATACGGCTCGAAACGGCGGTGGTCTTCCCGCGCATTATAAGGGTAATTTGGAAGCACTTAAAACGGTAGATTGGGACAAGGTTGACGTTGTCACGATGAATTACGGAACAAACGATTATACATCCAATGTTTCGTTGGAAACGCTCAAGGAGGAAGCGGTGTTCAACATTGGTGCTTTGATGAATAAGTTTCCTCACATCACGTTTATTTTGATTACACCCGCGTGGAGATTTTGGTATAAATCTGATGGGTCTTACGATGAAGACTCCACAAGCCGCTTGTATAACGGAAACAATCTTGTGGCGTTCTGCAACAAGAGCAAGGATATTGCGAATTTGCTGAATATTCCGTGCGTTGACGTTTACAATATTGGGATTGGTCGTTTCAACTATAGCTATTATTTCAACGAAACAGATGGAACGCACCATGATACCAACGGAAGAAAGCGTCTTGCCGATTATATTAGCAGACAGCTTGTAACAATTATCTAAAGCCGAGAAAGGAAAACATCATGAAAAAAATTCTTTATGCGGCAATTGCCGTGTTGTTTGCCATCAGTATTATGACCTGCTCCGCGTTTGCGGATGACGTGATCGTGACGGAGGACACCGTCATTGAGGATGTTGCACCCGAGGCTCTGCCCGAGGAAGCACCCGAAGCAAAAACGCCGTTTGATTTTGTCGAGTGGCTGAAGAACGATATTTTGCCGAAGGTAATTAGCTTGTTGACGGTGTCGGGAGTAGGGCTTGTGTATCTGATTCCGGTGCTTTTCAAGGTCAAGAAAGCAAGTGGAAGATTTGATTCGTCTTCCGATGTGGTTGAGGATTTCGTCAAATCTGCAAAGGAGAAGGAAGAAAAGCTGTATGAAGCACTTGAGGAGCTGGAGGCGCGCGAGGCAAAGGCAGAGGAGCTTTTGCGGGAGAGCATGAAAGCGGTTGAGGAAGTGGCATCAAGTTTTGCAGATACGCTCAAGGAGAGCGAAGCGAATCTTGCAGAGGTGCTGAACAACGTTGAAACCATGGGCGACAAGATCGAGCGCATGATCTACCTTGGCATGACCAACCATCCCACGCTGGTGTCTAATGGCACAGCGAGAAAGATCGCGGAGGTTGAGGAGGAGACGAGATGAGAAAGAAGCTGTTTATACTGACCTCGCTTGGTTTCTTTTTCTCGATTGCTCCGATACTTGCGGTGTTGATTGCCAATTGGAGTACCTACGTAAAGACAGGTGCCGACGTTGTGAAGCTTGGCTTTGGCGGCATTATCGTAGCCGTCATGCTTCTCATGAAGACGTTTGGCGCGCTCCGAGTTAAAAGCGGGACTACGGTTGTACTTCTTGTGCTGGTGCTTTCCATTCTGCTTTCAAAGGTGCTGGAGGATTTGACGATTCTGTGCTTGGCATACTTGATCGGCGATCTGATCAATACCTTGTTCTTCAAGAAGCAAATCGAGGCAATCAAAGAGGCTGTTTCACGTGGAAAGCAAGCCGACGAGGTTGAGATCCGAACGAGAAAGATCATGGACGAGTACCTGGGTAACGGGAGGACGTGATGGGAGATAAGATCAAGGATGTACTCCGGAATTACGTCGGATATCTTTCTGTAGCTCTTTTGTGCAGCGCATACGTTGCAACCGCGTTTGTGCAGATCGAAGAAAGCGGAAAGACCGTTGGACGCATCATTGCAGATGGAATGCTTTACTTTATCCTCGGCATTCTGATCAACCGTATTTTTGATTCGCAGGGATTGATGACGGGAAGCCGCGACGAGCGCGTTCTGAAAACCACAAAACTACATAACGATATCGTAGACCGCATTTATCCGCTGATGGACAAGCTGGAGGATTGGTGCGATATAAAAAACTCTGAAGCTTTGAAAAAGGCGCGCAAAGCCTATCTGTCGCGCATGGGAATGCGTTATGCGGATTACTTTGAGGAGGACGGGATCGCAAAGGAATTTGATTTTAAAGAGAACCTGACTTCAAGGCGTGCAAGATGGCATGAGTGGAGGAGATACCGACATTTCAGACACGCAGTAAAGATCCGTTTGACACAGATCAGCGCGGGACTACTCATCAGCGATGCCGGGCAGGCGGATGACCCGTATTTCATGGGACGAAGCAAACCCGAATATATCAAGGCTTCCACCAAAAAGGATATCGTGATGAAATCCCTGACGTCTGTTTTGTTCGGTTATTACGGTGTATCGCTGATCACCGATTTCAGCGTTGCCAATCTGATCTGGACGGTGTTGCAGGTTGGCATATTTGTTGCCATGGGAACCTTCTCCATGCAATCGTCCATCATTTACGTCACGGATGAATACCGCGGACGAATCATTAAAAAAATAGACTGCTTGCAGCAGTTTGAAGTTTCCATCAATAAGGAGGAGCAGAAAAATGGTGCAGAACAAAAAGAAAACCCCTTGGGATTATTACAGAGAGGGGACGGAGAACCCGACGGAGAAGACAACTCCCGAGAGTGTGAAGCTGTTGAATCAGTATTACGGGAGTGCCCAAGCGGGGCTTGACGAGAACCGCCGCCTGGCACAGGAGAAGAACAACGTAGCATACCAAACCGCGCAGAAGTATCTGCCGATCCAAACCAAAATGAACGGTCTTTCCGGTCTTGGAGTAGGTCAATCCGCATCGGTTGACCTTTATAACAAGTATGCAACCCGTCAAGGCGCGATCGACGCATCTCACGCATCGGAAAGCAATGATCTGTTCAAGAATTACATGACAGATCGAAACGCGGTTGAAACGCAACAGCGTGCGGAGCAGGATGCGCTTTATAATCAAGCCTTGGAAATTATTTCGGGCGGGTATTATACCGACTGGGGAGATCTTGAAAACTATCTGGTCAATGACGTTTGGGGCAAGGTTCGCCCCGAGCAGCAAAACTATCTGCAACAGATGTATGACTATGAGATGTCCAATCCAACCACGATCCAGTTGAAGGAAGAGGAGCGAGTTGCAAGAGAAACGATTAACGCAAACAATGAAATGGCAAAGGAAAACGAACAGTTTAAAATCAGCAGAGATGCTAAAGTAGAAATTCCAAACATGTTTGAAAGAAGTCGAAATCCCGGAGAGGATATCAGAATTGAAATTGGAAATAAAAAATATTCAAACTTTGATATTGCTGGCGTTTCTACTGAAATCGAAAAACAATTGATTCAAACGGCACCGGCGGATTTGCCGAATAATCAATTGTTTGCGTTTGGCGGAAAAGTGTACATCAAGAAAGATGGACGATTTTTTGAGGTAACGGATGGCGGTAGCACAACGTCGCCTGCATATCAAAGTTTGCTGAATAATTTCTATTCCAAAAACTAAACCACCACAGGAGGACACATGGCAACGACGTATCAAATGACCCCCGCCGATCGGCGGGAATTGGCAAGACTGCGCCGCGAGGAGCAATTGGGAAGATTGAACACCTTAAAACAGATGAACGCAACAAGGGGAGCGGTAGTCGAAGCTCAGCAGAAACAGCCAACACTTGAACCGGTAGCACCAACAGAAGAAGATGCAAGCTTTTTGAAGCGCGCCTATGCAACCACAAGAGATATCGACGATCAGTTTGGTTTTGGTCTTGCAAAAAGTATCGAGGGTCTTGTTGATATTGGAATCAGCGTGGTGGGAGCAATCGGAGGCATATTTGATGAGGATTTCAAAGAGCAGATGAAGCGCAACGTCGAGCACGACTTTGTCAAAGAGAATTTTGAAAATTCCGAGTTTGCACAAAGCGCGCGTCAATATTCCTATCTGGGTGAGGATGCCGCGTCAAATATGGTTCGACAAACTTCCCGTGCCGTCGGCGGTATGCTCCCGGCAATCGCTGTATCTACGATCACGGGCAACCCTGCACTTGCCATTCCTATGATGAGTAGTAGTGCCGCGGGACAGTCCACCGAAGAAGCCTATAAGGACGGAGCCGGATACTATGAAGGTCTTGGATACGGTGTTGCATCGGGTCTTGTGGAAGCGGGAACCGAAATGCTGTTCGGCGGTGCAACACCGAAGGTGTTCGGTCCCGGTCTTGTCAGCAAAGCGGCAAAAAGCGCAGGCAAAGAGGTTGCAGAAACGGGAGTCAAGCGCATTGTCAAGGGGATGGCAGAGGAAGCGGCAGAAGAAGCCGTAGCGGAGGCTGTCAGCCCCTTGACGAAGACGATCTACAAAGGCACCGATGCGCTGGAGGAATACAAAGATCCTGAATTCTACAAAGGAATCGGTGAGAGCGCGCTTGTCGGAGCGGCTGCAGGCGGTGTTGTAGGCGCAATGACGGGCAACCTGTCGAGATCTGCGGACGTTCAGGCGAGCATGGAATCGCTTCAAAAGCTTGACAAAATGGAGAGTGACTATTTCAACAAGGACGTTTTGAGCGAAGACGTTCAGAGCAAGATCAACGCGAGCCGACTTGCCAATCTTGAAAACATCCAAACCGCGCTTTCGAAGATGTCCGCATCCAAGCGCGCGGACACGATCAAGAACTACGGGCTTTCCGAAACGTTTGCAGAGGATGGCAAAATTCTTCCCGAGGCGCGTGCAAGGCTTTCGAGTGAGCAACTGACCACAGATGGAGAGAACACCTCACAGAGCGAATCTGTGGCGGTGGATAAACGCTATCTGTCGCCGTCCCTGTGGAACCATGCGAAAGCTGTTGAGGAAGATCTTGAAACCATACGCGAGGGATACCGAAAAAAGACACGTGACACCGAGATTCCTGTCGTCGCTGTGTTTGACGGGGAGCTGTCGGAAAGCGCAAAAACCGCATTCAAGCAATTCAAACGCGCGGTTGCAGCGATCGATAGCCGAAACAATTCCAAAAAGGGCATCAAAGCAGGACTGAACTTTGTGTTGCTTAAAGAAAGCCCCGCGCTTTCAGGCGCGATCCTGCGCAAGGGGAACACGCTGTATATGACAGCGGATAGGCTGACGGATGGTACCTGGGCGAAAACCTTGGTACACGAAGTCATTCACTTCTCGGAGGGATCAAAAGCCTATCGATCGCTGATGAATTCCCTTGCAAAGGATAATGCCGCCGTAGCGCGCGCAATTGAAGCAATAGCAGGTGAGGGAAGCCGCTACGATTATACAGCAGAAGACGTTGAATCTTTGATTGAGAAGCTGGAAGCAGAAGAAGAGCTGAACGAATCCGAGCAAGATCTGCTTGACGAGCTGAATGCGCATCTTGCTGAGGAGATCCTTGGCAACGAGCGCATGATCGAGCGCATCGTGCGCCAAGACAAATCGCTTGCCGAGCGCATTCTGGGTCGCATCAAGGACCTTGCCGAAGCTTTTCGTTCTTTGGGCAACAAAGAAGCCCGCGCCGAATACAAGCGGTTGAAACAGGCTGAAAAGCTGTTCATGCAAGCAATCGAAAACGCGGGCTACAAATACGTTGACGGGAAGATTGAGGAGATGATTGGAGAGGATGTAACTGAAACGAATAATGTTTCTGCCATCTTGAAGATAAAAACAGACCCAGAATTATCGAAAAGATTAGCAAGCACTAATCGTTCGAAGTATGCTGTTATCCGCGAATTCTTGATAGAAAAATTTTATGGACAAAGATTTTCTCTATCAGACGGAAAAGAAGCAATCATGGACAAGCGAGATGCGCAAGAACTTTCACATTTGACATCTGATGTAAAGACTGCTCAATTAAGCAATTTGAAGGAGATTGTTGAAAAAGCAGAATTTGATCACAAAGCCGAAGGTGTAACTCACAATAAATTTGATTCTTTTTTCTATTATAAAATTTCTGTGGAATATGATAATGTTGTTTATGATATTCTAATCAATGTTGGTCGTGCAAAAAACGATGGAACATATCATATTTATGACATTACAAAAAACAACACAGAAAAAAGAACCGCCCACCAGTCATCTACCGGTGTGTCGCGCCCCGTAGGTTACGCGATGAAAAACGGTTCTTCTGATATCATTATAACCAAAGATTCCGAAAATGTCAATACTCAAACGCAATTTTCCTTGAAAAAAACTACAAGCAAGAAAGAATCTCCAAATGATAACGCGCAAACCGATTCTGCCATGGAGCTTGCCGAAGAAACGATGCGCAGAAGAAACTTTGGGGATCTTGACGGCGTGATGCTTCGCAAAAAGGCAAATCAAGAGAACGAGAAGGTATATACCAAAAAGGATGCCTCCGAGATCGTGAGCGAGGTGCTTTCGGAGCACATGAGCTTTGGTGAGGTATACGGTACCTTGCGTGGGAAATCCCGCGAGGACGTTGTGGATATGCTTTGGAGAGGACTCAACGCGGCAGAGGAAGGCAAGCGCGCAGGGGTTGCATTGGATGTTGCAGAGTACATCATTCGTTCCGCAGCGTTGGAAGATGCCGTAGAAGATCCGGCAAATGAAACGCACCGCGAAACGCTTGATCTTTTGAAGCAGTACGTTCGAAAGCTTGATCTTTCCGGTATTCGCGCTGAAATCAACCACAAATACGATAAGAAAAGCGCGCGTATTTACTCTCGTTGGGGCAAGCGAAAGGACGCAAAGGGATTACCCCCGGACGTTGCCGCGATGGAGCTGCAAGAGCTCGGCTTTCAAATTGAAGCAACGCACCCGGCAGACATCCTGTTTGAGATCGAGGATGCTTATCAAAAGGCATCCGACACGTTGAACACGCAAGCCAAAGCGTATCTGCGCGATACCATGACCAACGAGGAATTCAAGCAAAAGCAGCAGGAGATCGCGCGCGATATCTTGAAAGGCTTTGAAGAAAAGGGATCCAAATCACGACTTGCAAAAACGGTGAACGATTATGCCGAGCGCATTGCAAACCTGAAAAAAGAACTTGGAGAACAAAAGGGAAGGAATTCGCTTGAAAACCGCGTGCTTGACCGCTTGAAGAAAACGAAGGATTTGAAGCTTGGCACGTATCACAGATCCTCCGAATTCAACGATGCAAGATTCCGCGGATCGATCGAGCGCCTTGCTTCGATTCAAAGCAGAGGCGTTTTGCGGGAGAAAAAGACACGAGAGATCTTCAAAGAACTTCTTTCGTGGTACACTGCAAAGAACGAGCTTTTGCAGGGCGGTCAATTCAGCCAAGAGGTCTACGATATGATGGAGCAGATCGCAAACGGCGAGGGCAACCTCACAAATGACGATTTGCGACTGATGATCAAGGTGGTGGACTATTTCAATCACTTTGTAGAAACCTTCAACAAAGTATACCGTGCCGGTAAGTACGTCGATGCCGAGCCGCTTGTAAAGCGCTATATCAAGAGCATTGACAAAGCCAAAGATACCAAGATCTCCATACTCAGAAAATGGTTTGAATCGGGATATTATCAAGCGTTTGGCGATCCGCTCACGCTGATGCGATATGCCGACAAATACGATCCGAACGGATATTATACTGAATTGTTCCTGGAATTCCGTCGTGGAGCTGTTGGAACGGCAACCACGCAAATGCAGCTGATGGAAAGCTACAATCAATTTTTCAAAAATCATAAAGGCTATGAAAAACGATTGACCGAAGAAACGCTGGAGTATCAAGGAAAGAAGATCCCCGTAGACGAAGCAATTTCTTTGTATATGACCACCAAAAGAAAGCAAGCGTGGAAAGCGATCGTGAAATCGGGTGTTATGATTGAGCTTGACGGAAAACGCGTTCGTTTCAATCCGGTGCTTGAAGGGGAAAACGTTCTCACAGAAACCGAGTTGAAAGCATACGCTGATTACGTTGGAAAAGAGATCTACAGACAGCTGAGCGAAACAGACCGTGCTTTTGTTGGAATCATGGAAACCGTGATGAACAATCATTGCGCGATCCTGAAAAGGAACACCGATATGCAAAGGCTTGGATACACCAACGTTGAAGCAGGAGCATATTATTATCCGATCGTGCGTGCGCAAATTGCAAAGAATCTGGATTCGGAATCCTTCTACGATGCAATGGATCACGTGAGCAACCTTTCGATCAATAAGAACTTGGTCGAAGGAGCACAGGGCGAACTGCTGATCCGTCCCGCAAGCGCGATCTTTACAAGGCACGTTCGCCAGGTATCCATGTACGCAAACCTTTCAAACGCATTGGATAACTTCAATCGTCTGTTCAACCTGAACATCAGCGATAACCCGGGAAAACCGATCACCATTCAATCGCAAACGTCCGCGGTGGAATTCTACAGACAAATGAACGAATACGTTCAGAAGTTGGTAAAGGATATTCAAGGTCTGCCGGTGGGAGCAACCGATCAGAAATGGTACAATGATAAGGTCCGATTCGTGAGAAGCGGATTTGCAAAATATCAGCTCGGTGCCAATCCCAAGGTTTGGGTAACGCAGTTTTCCTCTTTCTTTGCGGCTCAAAACATTCTTGACTTTGATTCGATTGTGAAGGGATTCTCGGTAAAGAACAAAGCATCAGACGTTGACAAATATTGCTTGCTTGCAAAGCTAAGAAACGAAGAGAACACCGTTGTTCGAGCGCAGAGTGTTGTGGACAAGACAGGAAAGATCGGCGATATCCTGATGAAGCCAATCGGCATGATGGACAGATTTGTTGTCACAAGCCTGTTTGGTGCTTGTCAGGTTCAGGTGGAAAAGAACGGCGGTGCAAAGGTTGGAACCGATCAAAACATGTCGGAGGCGGCAGACCTTTTGGAGCGCGTGATCTTGGAAACACAGCAAAACGCGCTTGCAACAGAGCGATCGGGCGCGATGCGTTCGGGCGACGAGCTTTTGAAATCGCTGACCATGTTCTCGGCTGATTCGATGAAGGTGTTTGGAAGATTCATGGACGCGGCAGGAGAATTGCTTACACTGAAACAAAACATCAAAAGCAATCTTCTTAACAATGCCGAAAAAGCAACGCTTGAAAAGAGAATTCAGGGTGCAAGAAAGCAACTTATGAAATCAACGGCAACAATGGTTGCATCGGCTGCATTCATGGCATTGGTGGGCTTGATGTTCCGTTGGCTCTATCGAAAAGATGAAGACAAGGATGCATCGGAGGTTGCGGCTGACGTAGCTATTGATTCGATAGGAAACCTGATCGGAGGTCTTCCCATCCTCAGGGACGTTTATTCGCTCTTTGCAGACGGATATGAGTTGGACAACTTCTTGTTGACAACGCTGAACGACGTTGTAAATGCAACAAAGAGCACGGTGGATCTTGCTTTAGATGCCGCTACCGGAAAGCCGGTTACGTCCCAAGAGGTGGCAAGCGCAATCAGAAAGATGGTATATGCAGCAGGACAGATCTTTGGAATCCCGGTGCGCAATGCCTACAACGTTGTTTCGGGGCTTACCAAAAGAATCAGCCCATCCACAGGATATCAGATTGAAAATATTTTCTATCAGCAATCCTACAACTCCGACCTGGCAAAAGCAATCGAGAACGACGACGAGCGCATGATCTCCACGATCGCGGGACTGATCATTGACGAGAAAGTGGGAACCGAGGACAAAGCCACGCGTGAAGCCTTGAAAGTGCTGACAGCTGACGGATTCAAGGTCCTGCCAAAATCTATTGGCGACAGGATCACCTACAACGAGGAGGAGATCGAACTGACCAAGGAGCAGCAGAACCGCTTCAGGACCGTTTACGCAGCATCTGATCAGGCTGTTGCCGATCTTGTGAAGCTGGATACCTTTTCACAGGCGAGCGCTGAGGAGCAGGCAAAGGCGATCAGATTTATCTACGATACCTACTACAATCTTGCACGCGACGATATGCTTGGAGTGGATTCCGAGCAAAAGAACGTGCTGTTTGCCGAGGCTATTCCGATCGAGAAACTGGCGATTATTGCAGCGGTAGCCCGCAGCATGGAAGCTGACAAGGACAAGGATGGCAAAGCAATCAGCGGATCAAAAAAGGCAAAGGTTACAAATTACGTTTCCAAATTGAAACTGACCGCTGCCGAGAAGTATATGATCATGGGATACCTTGGATATACCAACGTCAACGGGGAATCTCAGGTGAAATCCTACATCAACCGACTCAATCTTTCCAAGAACGAGAAACAATTGCTGCTTGAATATAGCGGCTACAAAAAATAAAGGAGGTATTTTCATGAAGAACATCCACCTTACCACTTTTGCTTTGTTGAATGAAGCGAAAGAAACTATCACTGCTCACAACACCGGAGATAGAACACATTAAAGCTCTTGCAAACTTTACGGAGCTGCAAGGGCAGATATTCGGGTTGCTTGTAAAAGACAAAAGCGACACTAATATCATGATGTCACTGTACATCTCCAACCGCCGCTTATATGGAGAAAAGCGGATCATTTACGACAAGGCACATCGCGTGCTTGGCGAAGATAACCCACTCGGAATATAGCGGTAGAATAGCGGTAGAAAAGCGCACCGATCTTGATAGGTCGGTGCGCCCTTTTTATAGTACCATAAAGGTGCAGGGAAAACCTGTAATCTTTATACTATAAGGAGGAATTGCTATGGCAGAATTTGCAAGCAATGGAAAAGGCAACCTGGGTGTCACGCTCGGAGCAATCGGTACAGGTCTTGGTGTACTGAACGGAGGACTTGGTGGGGTGGGTCTTTTCAACGGAAATCATTGTTGTGGAGATCAAATGCCTATCAACCGATATGAGGCAACACAACAGGCAAGAATTGCAGAACTGGAGACCGAAGTAAAACTCCGTGATGCAAACGCGTTCACCATGGGAGAGATGAACAACCTCAGAAACTACGTTGACAATCGAATCAATCGCATCGAGCATGAACTTTGCGATCAAAAGGTTTACAACGCAACGAACACCGCCGCAATCAGCTGCATCCAGTCTCAGGTGGCTCAGCTGATGGGCTTGACCAAGATGGTTGTTCCTAACGGTTCCATCTGCCCCGGTTGGGGTGATGTTACCGTCTCGGTAACTCCGGCAACCGCGGGGGCTTAACCCCGAAAACAAAAGGGGAGGCGCAAGCCTCCCCGACTCCCATGAGAAATTAAAATGGTAAGTATTCATACCGTTCAAAGCGGCGTTATCAAATATATTGACGATGAGATCCTGCCCAAACTGCAAGGGTGGAAAAAATGGACGTTCGGTGCAATTTCAGGGTTGGCGGTAACCAATCTCCCGAACACATTCCAAAAGATCAAAGGGAACGCTTTTGTGGAAAGTCTTGGAGTAGTAGATCACGAGGGCAGGATCGATCTCAATAAATTATATTCTGCTTTTATCAAGCAAGCAGAAAAAGGCGCGGTTGTCATTGACATTCCCGTGCTCGGTGGATTGACGGTTGACAAAACTGACATTGATAAACTATATAAATTTATAATGGAGGCATCAAATGAAAGTAATTCAAGAACTATCTGAAATGATCGAGGAAGAAATTGAGGGCGCAGAAGAATACGCAAAGGGCGCGGTACACTTCAAGGAAAGCAACCCAACGCTGGCAAAAACCTTTTACGATATCTCCGTCGATGAAGTCAAACACATTGGTCTTTTGCATGAAGAGGTAAAGAAGATAATTGAAGCACACCGCAAGGAACATGGAGAACCGCCTGCAGCAATGATCGCTGTATACGACTATCTACACAAGAAGCACATGGAAAAAGTATCTCATATCAAGGTCATGCAAGGCGAATACCGTTCGGTACCCTGATTGATTCCAACTATTTTTTGTAATAAATTATGTAATACTTTTGGCGTTTACAGCATTTTAACCGCTGTAACGTTTATAACATAATAACATACAAACAATGAAAACACCTGTATTTATTGTGCTATATGCACAATAAATACAGGTGTTTTGTGCGGTGGTGGAGATGAGGAGACATTCCACACCACAATATATAGTATAAAAAGGTGGCTGACAAGCACTATATATTGCGATAAAAATGATGGTGTAACAATAAAGTAAGATTTCGCTTATAAAATGGACTCCACAATTTTGGTTTTATCGGATTCGTAGAGGTGTCCGTAGGTCTTTATGACCTGATCGACGGTGTCACCGATGAGATCTGCAACCACCATGAAGTTTGCGCCGTGGTGGAGCAGCATGGAAACGTATGAGTGACGCAGGTCATGATATCTGATACGCTTGACGTCAGCTTTCTTTTGGTACGCTTCAAAGGCATGCGCAAGGGTGTTCTCGTGGATCGGCTCGTTTCCTCCAAAGAAGAATGGTGCTTCGTTCTTGTATCCGTTCAATGCCGAGCGCAATGCCGGGCAGATGGGTGTGTATCCTATCTTTTCGTTCTTGGAAGTTGTGATTTTATAAGAGGTCCCGTCAACAGTCTTGCGAGTGTAGGTCTTGTTGAATAGGATCGATTCTGCGCGAACGTCGGAAGCGCCAAGTGCGAGGATTTCGCCTTTTCTGCGACCGGTGAAAAAAGACATGGTAAACATCATCTTATAGCGCGGATCGTCAACCACCTCAATGAACCGGTCAAATTCTTCGCGCGTCCAAAACAGCATTTCTTTTTGAGCAGCTCTCTTTTTCGGCTTCTCTATCTTTTTAAGATTGTTTGGATAACCGTGTCTGGAATCAGCCCAGCTCAAAAATGCACTGAAATGCGAGCGAATCGAGGAAAGATAATTATATCCGTATGGCATACCGGTTTTGGGGTTCTTCAATGCCCACAGCTCGTCTTGCCATTGGTACAAGCGTTCTTTGGTAAGATCAGTGATCTTAGCATTGCCGATCATCGGTAGAAGTGTTGCATTGAATACGTTCTGCCGATCATAGATCGTTGATTCCTTTGTCTGATTATGCAGGGAAGCAATGTATTGCGGAACAAGATCGGCAACGGTTGGAATGCCTGTGAATTTTTCAGCCTTCTTTGTAATAGGAGCTGATTTTGTCAGCGTGCAGTGTTTGGTCACAAACTCCGTATAGGATTCTTTGGCGGCAGTTTTGGTCTTGAACCCTGACAGCCTCTTTTGCTTACGTTCTCCATCAAGTGTGACGACATAGAAGAAAAGATCGTAAACCTTTCCGT
>JAGBRZ010000153.1 GCA_017632155.1 Clostridia bacterium | reverse complement strand
GAAATATGAAAACAATGCGGAAACCAAGCAGCTCCTTATCTCCGGTCAGGGCGACATCCACCTCGACGTGGTCGTTTCCAAGCTGAAGAACCGCTTCGGTACCTCCGTTGTTCTCTCTGAGCCCAAGATCGCTTACCGCGAAACCATCAAGAAGAGAGTCGAAGTGGAAGGCAAGCACAAGAAGCAGTCCGGCGGTCACGGTCAGTACGGTCACGTTAAGATGACGTTCTCTCCCGGTATCAATCCCGGCTTGGAATTCACGCAGTCCGTTGTCGGCGGCTCCGTTCCGAAGAACTATTACCCCGCAGTAGAAAAGGGCTTGCTTGAATCTATGCAGAAGGGCGTTCTTGCAGGTTATCCCGTTGTAAACCTCAAGGCGGATCTTTCCGACGGCTCCTACCATCCCGTAGACTCCTCCGAAATGGCGTTCAAGATTGCGGCGTCTCTTGCTTATAAGGAAGCGCTTCCCAAGGCAAACCCCGTTATTCTTGAGCCGATCGGTAAACTCAATGTATACGCACCCCGCGAAATGCTCGGCGATATCATGGGCGCGATCAATAAACGCCGCGGCAGAGTGCTGGGTATGACACCCACCGAAAAGCATGGCGAACAGGTCATCGAAGCGGAAGCTCCCATGGCTGAAATGGTTGACTTTGCGATCCAGCTTCGCGCGATCACACAGGGCAGAGGCTCCTACACGCTTTACTTCTCCGACTATGAAGAAGTGCCCATGTTCAACGCGCAGAAGATCATTGAAGAGGCAAAGAATAACGCCGATTAATTACAGACCTTTTTCATTATACTCCTTTTTCATACTCTATCTTCGGAAAAAAGCACGGCATTGCCGTGCTTTTTTCTCTCCTTCAATATTGAAAAAACCGTAGAAATGTGTTATAATAACGGGGAAATCTATTCGCTTTTTTGTTTTAGATTCTCTTTCCGTAAAATTCTTTTGCAAGGATCGCGTATTCGTCAATGGTCTCGTAAGCGCCTTTGATCAGCATGGATTCGACGTAGGTTGCTTCATGCCGCATACCGCACTTTTCGGCAACCCGCTTGCTGGCGGTGTTCTCGGTCATGATCTTCGCGGTCATGCGGTGCAGGCGAAGCTCGGCGAAGCCGAATGCCATCAGACGCATGACGGCTTCTTTGGCAAGACCCTTTCCCCAGAAATCGGGGTGAAGGACGTACCCGATCTCCGCGGAATTGTTCTGAAGATCGAAGCTGGTAAAGCCGCAGGTGCCGATCATTTTTCCGCTGTTTTTATCTACGAGAGCGAAGTCGTAAAAGGTTTCGTTCCGATAAGCGCTTTGTATGAAGGACAAGTATTTTTTCGTATATCTTGGATTTGCGTGAGGCGACCAAAGCAGATATCTGCTGGTTTCCGGCCGATAGGAATAATCGTACATATCTGCGCAGTCGGAGGGGAGTATTTTCCGCATGGTCAGTCTGTCCGTTTCGAGTGTCGGAATTCGCGTGAAAATGAAAAGCATATCTTTAGTCAAAGCAGTTTCCGCCTTTCTGATTTTTATCAAATGATGGTATAGTGTAAGGGTTGAGTGTAAAAGATAGAAATATCTGTCTTTATTCTAACGCAACCAGGGCGTAATTTCAAGAAAAACATTGGATATTTACAGAGGATTTAAGAGAAATTCATGTTTTCTTAACAAATATTTTATATACTAAAGAAAACATGACAGAAATAGACAAAAAGACAAACTCAAGAAAGGAAATTTATCTATGAGAGATTTTGATCAGGATCCCAATGAATGGTTCGGCGATGATGAATCCCGACAGGAAAATGAAAATCCGACACGGGAAAACACGGAGCGCCATGAAGAGCAGACTTCGGAGCCTCGGCTTGCGGAGGATTTCCCGAAGGAAAGTGAAAAGCGTGAATACGGATATTCCTATCCGAACGAGCGCCCGTATTCTCGGGATGGAAAGCCCAAAAAACCGAAAAACGGTACGTCTTCTTTGCTCATTGCTTTTTGTCTTGTGTTATTTATTTTTATCGGTATCAGTGTTGCGGCTATTTTTGACCTCGGCGGAACGATCGGCGATCCCTATCAGACCACTGAAGGGACATCCGACACCGTAGCGGACGCACAGAACGGAACCTCGCAAACGGGTACGCAAAAGCCTGCCGAAACGGCCCCCGGCGTGTCCGTCGTGCAGCCGAATACGGATCAGTACGTTTCGATCTTCCGAGAGGTTGCGAACGAAGCTCTGAAAACGGTTGTTGAGATCTACGTAACGTCGCCCTCCGGCAACGGTGCAGGCTCGGGCGTTATTTACGATCCGAACGGTTATATCGTGACCAACTATCACGTGACGGACGGAACCGCAACGTCCATCGACGTTGTATTATATGACGGAACGGAATATGAAGCGCAATTTATTTACGGTGATGAGCTTGCCGATATCGCCGTTATCAAGATTGAAAAAACGGACTGCGATTACGCGGTGTTCGGAGACTCCGACGCGCTGACCTACGGCGATATGGTTCTTGCCATCGGTAATCCGCAGGGGCTCGGACTTTCCGTGACCGACGGTATCATCAGCCGTCCCGGCGAATTGGTGACGATCGGTAACTCCACGATGAATCTTCTCCGCACCAGTGCGGCGATCAACGGCGGTAACTCCGGTGGCGGTCTTTTCAATCTGAACGGTGAATTGGTCGGTATCGTCAATGCAAAGCTTGCCGCAAGCACCATTGATAACATCGGCTATGCCATTCCTTCCTCGACGGTCGTGAAGTGCATTAACGACCTGAAGGAGTATGGATATATTACGGGCAGAGCCAGACTCGGCGTTACCGTGGAAACCAAGACGTATACCTCTTGGCCGTATCAGTACACGCTTCTTCAAGTCAAGGAGATCCTCGCAAACGGAAGCGCGGCAAACTCCGGCCTCCTCGAGGGCGATATCCTTTATCAATACGAGGGAACGAACATTACCTCCTTTGAGATCCTGTCTCAGCAGCTGACGAAATATTCCGTCGGCGATACGATCAAGCTGACGGTCCTCCGTCCGACGATCGAATATACGGGAAGCAATTTGCAGCAGTATATCAACTCCGCCCAAGAGGTGGAGATCGAGATCACCTTTGTGGAATTCAATCCGAATATGTAACGATGATGAGCGCCGTGTCCTTGCGACACGGCGCTCGTTTTGTCAAATCGTTTTATCCTTGTGCTTTTCTATGAATGTGAGGAATCTTTTCCATGAGTGTCGGGAAAGGAAGTGCCGGGCATGGATCAGAAAGAACGCAACGTGACCGTCCATCAATGCTTCTCCCGGCTGTAAATATCGTTCAGAGCCGATGAGACCGTCAAGCCCCATCCTTTCCCACGCTTCGCTTGCGGCAAGCGCGCAAAGCTGCTGGGACGCGGGATCTGCCCATGCGTCGAGATCGCAGGAGCCGACCATGACGTATCGAGGCGCGATGGCGGCAAGGAGAAAATGCTGATCGAAGGTGTCCGAAATATTTCTTTCGGCGTATTTCAGATAATTTTTGCAGAACCAATAAGGGAAGTTTTCCGTAATATCGCAGATCAATTCGCCGAGCTCGGGAGTGCGGCGCGTACGGGTAAGACCGCTGTTGCCGTGAGCGAGGGAATCGCCCGTGCATCCTGCCGCATTGGAGAGTACGAAGCGGATGCGGGTGTAAAGCATGGCGGTGAACAAAGCCTTTTTGCCGAGACGGGAGTGACCGGCGACACCGATATTTTTTGTATCCGTGCCTTCGAGTGTCAGTCCGTAATCCAGAACGCGCATGGTAGCCCATGCCCAAATGCCGATCTTACCGCAGGCTTCGTTTGTATCCTGCCCATTGGGGAGGAGGAGAGGGGCGAGTCCCGTCGAAAAGTCGGCGTCGTCCGACGTGACGTCTTTATAAAATACGGAAAGAAAATCCGCTTCCGATTCGGAAAGCTCCTCGATCGGAAAATAACAAGAGCTTCCCATCGGGTGAAAATTGTTCAGCAGAATGAGGGGGCGCTTTTTGCCGTCGTTGTGAAGCAGGCGGTCTACACGGAAGGTGTGATCGCCGTTTTCCAGATGGACCGTCAGGTTCACGTAGGAATGCGTCACGTTTCCGCAAGCAAAACGATCCTCCGATTTTACGGGCTTATCAGCAGAGATCGTATAGCGCGGCGAAGGCAGGTAACCGTATACTTCCTTTTGCATGATGTCCATCATTTCTTCCCGTGAACGGAGCGCGGGCAGGGTTCTTTTTTTCAATTCGGCTTGCAGCATTTGAAAGTCCTCCTTTAAATGGATCCATACGGGCAACGCCCATTTTATTTTCTGTATTCAGTATAATGCAAACGGAGGGTTTTGTCAATCGAAAAGAGTTGTCCGTGCAGGATAAAGGGAGAGAAAATGCTCTTGACGGATGGGCTTGGGATTGTTATAATAAAAATAACGATAAGATTATCATATGGAGGAAAAAACGATGACTCTTTCCGTAAATGCTGAATATCTGAAACGAACGAGAGATCCCCTCGTGACGAGAACGCCGATGGAATGTATGCGAATGTGCAAGGAAGCGGGATTCCGGACGGTTGCGTATTTCCCCGACTTTACGAAGGACGAGTGGGAAAAGGAGGTTGACGGCGCTGCAGAGGCGGCAAGCGTATTGGGACTCACGATCGATCAGGTGCACGCACCCTATAACTTTTACGCGCATAAGCCGCTGGAGGTTTTTCGTGAGCAGCTGGATCGGTGCATTGTTGCGGCAAAGCGCATGGGCGGCTCGTATTTGATTTTCCATGGGGATGAATACCATCCGGGAGCGGGTGAAGCGTTTGATGCGAACCTTGCCTTGAAAACGGTTTATGAAATCTTCGCTCCTTATGTGGAGGCAACGCTGAAAGCCGGAGTAACTCCCGTGTTCGAAAATGCGTTTGAGGATAACCACCGCGTTCCTCCGAAGACACGCTCGCATTTTTGCGGAGAATTGCCGGAGCTGCTTGCACTTTTGGATCGGTTCAATGATCCCCGCATCGGTTGCTGCTGGGATTTCGGTCACGGCAAGCTGGCAATGGAGACCGATGAACGCCATGCACAGGCGATTCGAACGATCGGAGATCGGATTGTTTGCACGCACGTTCACGACAACTATTACAAAAAAGATTTGCATTTGCCGCCGTTCATGGGCGAGGCAAATTGGGATCTGCTGATGCGGACGATGAAGGACATCGGTTATCGGGGAAATCTGACCTTTGAGATCGGGTACAGCAATTTCGATGACCGCCTCGTAGCCAATTTTATGGGAAATCTTTATCAAACGGGGAACATTCTTGCGGAGATGATGGAAAAATAATCGCCCACCGCAGGGAAGTCCTCCGTTGACTGAAAATAAAGTGAAACCTTCGTTGCGGGAATTCCCGCAACGAAGGT
>JAGBRZ010000152.1 GCA_017632155.1 Clostridia bacterium | reverse complement strand
GAAATCCAAAATTTTGGCGGTTTTACCCGGTAGGTATCTCATACAACGCATCATTTGTTGAATCCCGAGAGCCACGGAATCAGTCGGACGGAGTAGCATACAGCACGTTACTTCGTCGATTGAGATTCCTTCTGCGATAATACCCACGTTGCAGAGTACGGTGAGTTTTCCAGCTCTGAAATCCTCCATAACCCGCGATCGTTGCTTTGGTGGAGTTCCAGAAGAAAGCACTTCTGCCCGTATTCCAACGGAATTAAAAGCCTCGGCTGTATGTTGGGCGTGTCGGACTGAAACACAATAGGCGATAGCCCGTTCCCCCGGAGCAAATCGGCGATACGCTTCAATGACATTCCCATATACAGCCCTCTCATTCATCAACTGCTCCAAATCCGAGACAACGTAGTCACCGCATACGATGCGTAGACCCGACGTATCCACGGTCATAGGAGCATAGTATTCGTAAGGTGCGAGGCGTCTGTTTTCGATAAGCCATCGCACATCCACACCCTCGATAAGTGCATCGAAGATGTCGCCGAGAGGTTTACCATCCAATCGGATCGGAGTGGCGGTAAACCCCACGGTGTAAGTATCATAATATTCAATCACCTTTTGCCAAGAATTGCTCCTCGACAGATGTGCCTCATCGGTCACAATCATAGCGGGCGTAGGATATTTGCCGAGCCGATTATACTCGGTAAGTACCATAGCAACCCTTGCGTTATCGATGTTGAGATTATGTAGTAATTCCTCGTGCTGTTGTTTGAGTTCTTGTCGATGCGTTAAAACAAGAACCTCACCGCGAGTATGACGAATCATCTCCGCAAAGAGATATGATTTCCCCGCCCCACAGGGGGCGACTATCAGTGGACGACGGAACCCGTTTTTGAATGCCTCAGAGGTTTTGTAAAACAGGTCGCGTTGATAGTCACGAAGCATCGGAATCACTCACAATATCAAAGAGGCGTCTACCGTTATCTTGGAGAACTTGATAAATCCCTCTTGCGAACATATCCACAACGGCTTCCTCGTTCTCAATTTGCATACCGTTGTTTTCGCGGATTCCGTGTAGAATTTCGTGCCAAAGTATTTGACATCTTCTTTGGTGTTCTGTTCCGTTTGTGTCGGATAAACTAATGACGGAATTTTCATAGTCAATATAACCATAGGCTAAATTTGTCCCGTTATTTAGGTTCGGTACATATTTAACCTCAAACTCAACACCTGCTATTCTTACGCTTTCGGGTATTTTCATACTCAGAACGGAAGATCATCGGGAATTTCAACGGTCTCAAAGGTAGGAGCCGTCTGAGGAGTAGCCACACCCGCAGTGTTTTGCCAAGCAGGAAGTTTGTCTTGGCGGTTACGTGCGATGCAGTAAGCGACTTTCGCACGATTCTCGCCGTTATAAGGCTCGTGCTTTACTCTGACAGCACCGACAGCACCGATCCACTGCTTACCACTTCCCATAGCAGGGTTTACAATACCGAAGGAATTGAAGAAGTCACCGATACGTTGGTTTGTCTGTGCGGGGTTGCTTGCATCCAGAACGAGGTAGAACCACATCTTGCTGTTATATCCGTTGATATCCAATGTGATCTCGTAGCCCTCGTTCCCTGTAGAGAATTTCTTCTCTACGACATCGGAGATTCTTGCGCGGTAATCTCCAACGGGGATAATTTCGAAGTTTTTCTCGCTATATTGCGAAGGGTCGAAGTTCCAATTAGCCATTTCATTTTCTCCTTTATAATATATTTCCTCACATATTAGATTCTCTAATATATGTTGCGCTCTCATCGGCGACGTGAAGAAGCCACGCCAGAGGGTGTTGCTCGTAAGCACCACCAAGACTGTAGTCGCCCGGACTGCGGTCGGCGAAGCCCATATGACAGTTAATCGCAACCGCCTCGGCCTCTGACAGAGGCATATACTTATGAATAAGGTACACGGACTTGCTACCGTGTCCCCCGTAACAGAAATCCTCTTGGAAAACGTAGGTCGGCTGTTGTACCCACACACCGTTTACCTTTTTGTTTCGGAGTTCTGTTTTGTAGCACCCTACCTTACATACATCGTGCAAGAGAGACACGATGGCGGCGGTTTCGGCTGACACCTTAATCTCGGGATATGCTTTGAGGAGTCGAATAAGCTCCTCCCACACGTTGACGCTGTGGTCGCACAGACCGCCCGCATAATCGCCGTGGAAGCGCGTAGAGGCGGGAGCCGTGAAGAAGTCCGATTCCTCTAACCATTGGAGCAAGGAATCAGCCCCAGGGCGACAGATGTAGGTCTTGTAGAGTGTCATAAAGTCTTCCTTGCGATTCATTTCTTAACCTCCGGGGCTTCAAACAGATTCTCGGGCATAATGGCTTTTCTACCGTAGAGCTGATCCTTACAGCCGTAGCGCGTTTCGGAATCCTCCGTAATCATAAACCATCGCATCGTGCCGTCCTTGTCCTTTGCCTTTGCCATCTGACCTACGATGTTGCAGAGACCGAGGACTTGCGGTAGGATCTTCTTCGGAAGGTTCGGGAACTGTCGGAGGGCGATAGTACCATCCATTTTGGTAATCTCCTCCCCGTCGTCCCAACAGGTGAACGTAACGTGACACTTCGCATTCGCAGCCATACGAGTGAGGCGTTTGATAGCCATATAGACTGCTTGGTAGACTTGGCGAATGTCTTTGATTCTACCTTCCGCATCGATCTCCAAGAGAGCCATCTCTTTGATGTCGGTGAGGTTGTCTACCACGATGAGGGTGTACTTCCCCGAGTTGAGGGCGTTCTCGAATTGCTTCGTGAAGTAGTTCTGACCGTCGCCAGGGTCGAGCCAATGTTCAACGCGTTCAACGGTGACATTCTTGCGTTCGAACATATTCAAAACCACAGAGCTATTGTCAGAGCAGAGAAGCAGGATTTTTTCTTTCGATGGGGCAGTGGCCGCGACTGTTTTACCACTTCCGGGACTTCCCCATATCATTGCAACAGACATAATTTTCTCCTTCCATATAACTATTTGCTATATATGTAGCGATAAAAAATGTGGTTAGCCTCCGAGAATCGCTCTGCGTTCTGCGGTAGATAAACCAACCAACTCGAAATCTATCGGCTCCGTTATCATTTTGGTAGCACGACAGTATTTACACACACCGCATCTTTGCGGGGGTGTTTTTCCCGACTTCACCTCGACTATGTGAGGGATGTCTTTCTCGATCTCAGCCAACAATTCGTCACGTCGCCACTTTGGGATGTGAATGACGTCCTTGTCGGGAGGATCTTCTTTTGTTACAACAGCCAGATATGTATCAAGATCAGAACCTTCCACAGCCGAATAAACTGCCATCTGTAGGTCGTAACCCCAATGTTCTACGAACGACTTACCCATAATGCGTTCCATTGACCGCATTACCTTGCCGTCCACTATCATTCTATTAGGATGATAGCTGTCGATTTTTATTTTCCAAGGTACTCCGAACAACTCGCGTGTACGAATTACCTGCTTTTCGCCAGCCATATACTCCATAAATACGGGGTCTCGCTGAACGAACTCGATCAGTTCCTCGGCTTGCACGTAATCGGCTTTGAGAGAACCGTCTCTTTTGAAAATCTCGGGATGTTTCAAACAGAACTCATCGAGAGTACCTTCGAACCAAGCGTCGATATAACTTCCGACCAACAGTGCGGTCGTAGTAGGTTGTACCCACTCCCCCGAAATCTGAGCCATCGCAGAGGCTTCACATTTCTTGAACTCCTTGTATTGGCTCACAGACATATAGTGTCGGTTAGCTTCTACGGAATAGTAGTTCTCGTTCGTTAAGATCACGTCGTTTCACCTCTATTCTTCTTCGGGTATGAACTCGGCGACGCTTCTTGCGGAGTCGATGCACTGTTCGCACCACTGCTCCCCCATCAACTCCCAATAATCGTCACCGTCGTGGATCGGTTCACCACACCCAGAGCATATAAACACTCTCGGTGGTTCTGGGGCGTTCGGACACCCCGAGGGACAAGGACTCCTTCGACAGATATTACACATAGTTATAAATTTTTTCAAACCTTTCTGAAAATTCTATAGACTTTTATCGTTTTGTGTGTTATAATGATACCGTACAAAACGATAATTTCGTTTTTGGAACAAATGTTCGGCATTTGGGGTACGAAAAAAGCAACAGATCTTCAACACCTCGGTTAATTTCCATCGCTTGATTCCACACATTTTCAAATACACTGAGATCACACTGATATCCGCTATAGCGGCCAACTCGGAATAAGTTGTGCCGTTTTCCCGCATCTGTTGACTCAGTACAGGGTAAACCGTTATCATTAGAACACCCCTCATATAACTATTTGTAATATATTATAGCACGAATTTTACTATTTTGCAATACCTTTTCTCAATTTTGAAAATTTAATTTTTTGTGATATCTTATTTATAAAAACAGGAGGCACTAATATGAAGACTATAGATAACAACGAGTGTCTTGCCGATTTCGGCAAATTCATCCGAGAGAAACGGGAGAAAACGAACCTATATCAAACGGATATGGCTCGACTACTCGGTATATCCCAAGTTTATTATTCTCATATAGAAAGAGGTCTCAGAAACGTAGACCTTGTTTTGGCGCTAAAAATATGTCAGATACTTAATTTGGATCTCAACGAATACATTTCATCCTATCTCAAATAAATAAAAACCCCGTCGGATGCAACCGACGAGGTTTTCTTTTTTACGTCAGACTACGTAGCAACGCATCAAGAGCCTTACTTTTGCTACATTTGTTCTGCTTTGCCAACTTTTCGAGCTTATCGTTCGCCTCTGCACTGAGATAAACACTGTATGCTTTCCCTTCTGGCTTCGGCTCGATCATCCCTGCGAGAGGATTTTCGGGAGGATCTTGCTTCGGTGTTTCTACTTTTGGGGTTTCTACTTTCGGTGGATCAACGACAACAACTTCCTCCTTTTGGGGTTCCTTTTCCCCACCGGGAGCAACCTTCTTTTTCTTTTCCGCATCTTTGAATGGGTTTGCCATTACAATACCTTCCTTTCTTTTAATTCCGACACAACAGCCCTAAACGCCTCACACGATACAGAATCGGGTGCGGTCAAGTTTATGGGTAAATACTTTATCTCGGTGTTCTTGATATCTACTCTGGACGGAATCGTACTATCGAGGACAATCTTACCGAAATCCTCATCGTCCTTGTAGTACTCCTTAATGTCTCTTGTGAGACCAATACGCCTGTCACAGTTATTGAGGATCAGCGCACTCGTTTTATCCTCCACATCGGTATTCTCACAGACTTCTCCCCAGAGATATGTAAACAACTGCGCTCCCTGGATAGCCTTTTTTGAAACGTCGGATACCAAAATGATTTTATCCGCAGACATAAACGCGTTTTGATTCACAATTCCCATAGACGGATTGGTGTCGATAATAATGTAATCATATTGCTTCAACACATCCCTATTGCGATCCATCCATTTCTGCAAGATGCGTTCGCGTCCTGCGATGGCAGCAAGTTGTAATTCTGTTGCTGTCAGTCGGATGTGGCTCGAAATGATATCCAAGTTCGGAAGCTGCCACATCGGTGTTTTGGTAATTACATCGTTTGCAGACGTGTTATACGGGTCGTTCAGCACGTCTCGGATGGTAGCACCGTCTTGGTCTGTGGTATCAACACCCACATTATCCGAGAGATTTGACTGTGGATCAATGTCTAAGAACAAAACCTTGTGTTCTTCTGCCAAGATTCCCCCGACATTGAATGCTACTGTGGTCTTTCCTGTACCACCTTTAAGTGTACCAAAGGCTATAACTTTCATTTTCTCACTCCTTATATATTTTATTTTATAGTATATAACCTATTACATCATATAACTTGTATTATATCATATAACATATTTTCTATTATATCAAATAATATGCTTGCTGTTAGATTTCCTCATACAAATCCTAATATAAAACCTAATATATTATGTATTATGTTACCTCATATATTATTTTACAACAATTCCCATACACCTGTCAATCGGCAGAATAACCAAACTTTCTAATATATTTTATAACATATTTCATAATATGCCGCATAATATATCCTAAATCATATTAGAATCCACAGAAAACAGGGTAGGGAATAGCCCCCGCCTCTCCGTCATGACGTGTCTTCCATCTCCAACACCAATAAGCCCTCCTGTATTCCTAATTTTGGATTTGTCACCAAAGTAGGCGGTTCGGCGGGGGCTGTATTATTCAGTACATATATAGCACCAAAATTGGGACGACTGCTGTACTCGGTAGCAACTTCGACGATCGTAGGCTCTATCTCGGTGGTTTCGCGGTTTTTCTTAACCACACTACCTACTGTGTTTTTGCTGATACCAAGTATTCGCGCCGTCTCTGCTTGGGACACACCTTGTTCGATGAGTTCCATTATTCGGTGATCTCGATCCTCTCTGAGCGCCCTACGAGCCTCGTCACGGCTTGCATTCTGCTTAGAATGCTTCCACGAGCAACGACGACCGAGGGTAGGGAATAGACCTATTATGACTTGTTCTTCTGGGGTAATACTTAATAGCTCTACGAGTTTTGCGTTACTATACTTGTAACCACCCTTTTCTTGCGCGGAACTAATGCAGTTTTCGAGTTCTCGCTCGTTCATAGGCTTCTTGAATCCACTGTTGAACGCTCTGAGACGAGCCATAGCCGTAGGATGCTCGAAAGACATTCGTAGGGCATTGTATACGGAGAAATTGAAGTGATCTCGCATTTCGGAGCCAACTTCATTGTTTCGGAGGTTACGAAGTTTAATGAGTTGTAGCACACGACGAACTCCCGTAGATTCGAAGTTTCGAATTACGGTTCTATCAGTCTCTTGCATTGGAACGTACCGGGAGCTACCACGAGCTACTTCCGAGCTTGTTTCGACGCCTGGGTTCGCAATCTTAGTAAGTTCCCGTTGGTCGTGGCGTTTGGAATGCAGGATCTCCAACGTACTGAAACACTTTGCCGTCGTATTGTAAGTACAAGGCAAACGGAAATAACCAACAGGGTTACTGCTGGCGCCACGGTCTACATCGAGTCCGTCTAACTCGTCGCGGTATTCGCTGAGTAGGGCTTCGATGTGATCCATCATAGTATTTTTGATCTTATCGTAGTGATAACGACTCGTTTCGTAGTTGCTACCACCGTAGCAGGGAACAATAGCCCACCAAAGCTGTACGCCACGTCCTGTGCGCACAATCGAGTTGGGGGTAGGAATTATACCTGTGTCCCATAGATCGCGCTTAGAACGCCAAATAAACGCCTGTACGAGGGCAGAAACACTATGAATGTGCTTCGCATCGTGACAATCGACGTCAATTACGATGTTCTGTAAGCCAAACAACTCGTCTTTTAGGCGATTGACGCCCGATACGGTGTTTGCGGTAATGTAGTAGTCCAACCGCGTAGAAGCGTGAACCATTTTTATGTATGGGGTAAGTTCTGTCAGTGGTCGAGCGCTCATAGTATAGATACCACCTTGGTTCTTCCTACGACCGATAATTACTCGACCGTTAAAGGAAGTGTCGCCGAAATGAATATCAAGCCACTGCTCGATGGATCTGTTTATGTGCTTATGATTTCGCTGTTTCAGCGGGGCCGCTACTATATTCATTCCGTACACCTCCTGTTCTTTTTAACATTTTGTTGAAAAAATATGAAAATACACTTGACAACAACCCGAATGTATGATATAATATCATCACAAAAATAGACAAGGCTTCGCCGCACCCCCGACCTCGGTTTCTTTCGAAACGTCGTCGCGCGTGATTTTTGTTTTGTTGCGTGTTTTGGTTGTGGTTGTAACCCTCGGTTTTGGCGAACCGATCGTTACAGGTTGAGTCTTGCGGTCGAATTTAACGAGTAGTTGGCGCTACTCGATCATAACAACAAAAATAGCCGATCAGAATTACCACTCTGATCGGCGAAATTTTTACATTTCCTATTGACATTTGCACTACTATGTGATATAATAATTGCAAATAAGCAATATGCGCAAAGGCGCTGCCGGATCAGTGCGATGATCCTAAGTTCCGCATCGGTGTTACCAGCACCTTTGCGGATGTCGCTTATTGATAAACGCTGTCGGATTCGTCCGATGGCGTTTTTCATTAGTTGTTATTGCAACCATTATAACATATTGTCGTCCATTTTGCAAGAGGGTACGACAAAATTTCTCAAAAAATATAAAACTATTTGTAATTTTGGGGCAGGGAAGGGGATTTTACCCCTTCCAACGCGCTTTTGTAGCCCTCACATCGATATGAGTAAAGGTTTCATAGACGCCGATCCCTCCTCTACTTGGGAGAAGTGTCTCGGCATATTCGGCTACCTTCTTCGGTGATACAGATGCTATCTTAATATCCGCAGCCATTCCGTAGAGGTGCATAGAGTAGGCTGTGCCACCCACAGACTTGTTCCTCGGTGGGGTGCGGTATGCGGAAGTGATTGTAACCGCCTTACCAAAATGTGTCCGTATTTTCTGTAAAACATTCACTAACTCCGTATCTATAAAAATAGGATCTGAACCATCCAAGCAAGCGAACTCTCGCACTCGGAAATTAGTAGATAGTTTTTTGTTGCCATCCTTTACTCGGGAATAGGCTTTGATTGTCATAGTAACACATCCTTTGAAGAGATAGGGGGCTGTTGGTACAGCCCCCTTCGGTATTCACTTGTTAGCCATATCTGTGAGACCTTCGCCAACAATGTAGGCAACAACAGATCCGAGAGACATAACCGCTCCCGTAATGTTGACCTCAGTAGCACCGCCAGCGAATAGAGCCACGAGACCTGTTACGAAGCCTGCGACAGCCATCCAGAGCTTGCGAGATGTAAGTTTGCGTTTCCAATCGATCTCCATCGTTTGCCACCTCCTTATAAATGGTCGTTGTTTGCGTTGCGTGTTATTCCTGCGAGTTTATCAGCCCATTTCTCGGTATAAAAAGCGTAATAACTTACCTTGTATTTTTTTCTATACCATCCAAAGCAACCAGCCCATACAATAGACGGAATACCGATGATGGGAAGATAAAGCCACCCAAGTATGCGTGATTGCATCCTGTGTCCGTTTTCGTGTTTCAACGTGGTTATATCACGCCAATGGTCGGGGCATAGAAAGATATATTCACCAAGTGAAACGCTACCGCACTTGATTGAATATCTATAATGATTTCCTTTGTGTTCTGCTTTCGTGAAGAACATCACAAGCAAGCCCACAAGGTTTTGAGGAAAGCACCAAATCCATAAAAGTAACTGTTTCATAGCTTATTCGCTTTCTTATCCTACGATAGTTGCATCAAAAATACGTGCTTCTTGTCCGATACTACCGTTTACAGTAGAGTTTACGCATCCAATCTTTCCACGAAGGGTTACTGTTTCGCCAGCCAAAGGCATTGTTTGACCGCTTGCAAGAGTAATTTTTTGAATACTCATCAAATTACCATTTGATGCCTTAACTCGGCAGAAACCATCACTACTTCTTGGCGCACCGTTATTGAACGTAACTGTAATATAATAGTTCTCGGGAAGTTTTGCACCCTTAGCAAGACCAACTCCCATTGCTTCTGCTTCATCCATAGTTAAATCGTGATTATGCAAATCAGCGGTTTTTACAAGATACAAGTTTCTAAAGTGTTGATTCTTTGTTACTCCAACGGTAGGTGTAATGTGAATAGTGTTAATACCCGAATGGAGATGTACTTGCATGCCGCTCATATACGCACCCTGCAATTCATCACTGTTGCGAACCGCAAGGGCTTCGTCTTCCGAATCCCATCCGTAAGTAGTAACAAAAGAGTGTTCATCAATTGTACCTTTGTTGACAGTATAGGTAGCTCCACGAAGTTGTTCATCCTTTATACGAAGATGTGCAGCAAGTTCATAGATGCCATCCTCTGGTACATAGAATTCGTAGCGCAGATAGTTGCTTGAATTATCTTTACAATATACGTGCGGTGGAAGTGTACCTATTCCTGCCGCCACCTCGTCATACTTAATATAGTGGCTTCCTGCTTCTTGATGAACTCCGTTATTGTCTGTTATATCTTTAACTGCATCAATTTGGATGGCATCATCAGATTTAAAAAGTGCAGGTAATTCCTTATAGAATGAATATACTTCTGGGATTCCGTCACCCGTATTATCAAAAGAAGATGCAACAAGTATTGGTGTTTCAATAACGTCTTTTCGAACACAGTAAACACCATGCTCTGTAATAGAATTGATATCGGTTGTCCATCCTCTGTCAAAACCATCATTATTGAATACCATCATTCCTGCGGTAACCTCGCTCATGCCAGCAAAAGAGGCATAAGCAACGCCTGTGCTCTCGACAACATACACATATACGCAATCGTTTGCATCACTTACAATAAGTTTTTCGGGTAGTGTCTGCACAATTTGAATGGCTATATTTCCGTTGCCACCAAACATTACAATTGCTTCCTGCAATGTAATAACACCTTGTGCCGTAACACAAAAGATCTCCACTTGTTGGCTTGGTAATGCGTCACCGACTTTGACAAACATTTTTTTGAGCATTGCAAACTCAATGATGTTCATTGCATCAACCTCCAAACTTTACCCACGCGCCACTCGCGTTCTCAACATACACATTGCCCGTTGCTGCCGACACTGCGGCGCTACCTGTGCAACTTTCGGGAAGGTTAGCAAAGTCAGCATCGGTATCGCAAAGGTATTCGCGTCTCTCAGCGTTTACATAAGGACAATATTCCTCTTTAATAAGTTTGTAAGCCATAATGTTTATCTCCTTTCAATTCTAACTAATTTGTCACATGCTAAACGATAGTTGCATCAAAGATACGAGCCTCTTGTCCGATACTACCGTTTACATTAGAGTTTACGCATCCAATCTTGCCACGAAGGATTACTGTTTCACCTGCCAAAGGCATTGTCTGTCCGTCAGCAAGAATAATATTATAGATACTCATTTTATGATTGTTCGAAGTAATAACACGGCAGAAACCATCGCCATTTCTCGGAGCACCATTGTTGAATGTAACTTCGGTGTAGTAGTAATCAGGAAGTCTTGTACCCTTTACAAGACCTACACCCATTGCTTCTGCTTCGTCCATTGTTAAAATAAGTTTACCGCCACAACCTTTACAAACGCCATTGTCTAAAAGTTTGTTGTGTTCACAGAAAATTTTAGATTTAGCAAGATACAATTCTCTGAAGTGCTGAGTTTTTGTTACTCCAACGGCAGGAGTAATGTGAACGGTATTAACTCCTGCGTGGAGATATACCTCCATACCACTCATGTATGCACCTTGGTCATCATTACGAATTGCAAGAGCCTCCCCTTGGGAGCTCCAACCGTAAGTAGTAGCAAAAGAGTGTTCATCGCTTGCACCTTTGTTAATGGTATAAGTAGCACCACGAAGTTGTTCATCTTTTATACGAAGATGGACAGCAAGTTCATAAATACCATCACTCGCAACATTGAATGAATAACGCAAATAATGGTCTTCATCCTCATGACAATATACGTGTGCAGGAATTATGCCATCATCATATTTCATATAGTGGCTGTCTCTGCCCGCCCCTTGATGCACACCGTTTTCGTCAGTAATATCTTTAACAGCATCAATTTTGATGACATCTTTACTGTTAAACTTGGAAGGTAATGCTTCATAGAAGTTATATACTTCTGCTTCTCCATCACCATCTGCATCAAAAGAAGATTGAACAGGTGTTCCCTCCTCAAATCCATCATCGTTGGGGGTTGCTGAACCGCCCGTTTGATGTAAACCAATCGCTATGGTCTACAATATAGGTATTGTCATCAAAGGTTATATAGCGAATATTGGGACCAATATTCCCTGTAAAGTCCATACCAGCACTATAAACAGGCACGGTTTCGCCATCCGTACGTTGCAAAAATATTTGCCAATTCAGGTATTCAATTGTGCCATCCTCATGTTCACGACTCTCTATTGGGATACAGAATATACCGTTGTATTCCATTCCTGAATCATCTTTGAAAGAAAATTCTCCTCCAATTCTACCCTCCTGGTACTCGAAACTCTTATCCCAAGTAGGACTACTATTGAACACAAACTTCATATTACTGGTATTACGACATCCGTCTGGAGTGAAAGTGAAAATTACGCTGTTCTCAATTAACCATCTTTCAAGCGAAGAAGGAATTTCTGGTGTCGGTTCGTGTGGAGGTATGACCCAGTACGCATAACGAGCATCTTCCCATTCGGCTGCACCGTCTGTAACACTGCATATAATGATGCTATTATCTCTATCAATGATATACAAAGTATTGTCAACAATCTGGAAATAAAGGTGTGTATATTCTACATTTTTGCCTATTTCTCCACTGTCTATTGTATCTCCAGGAGCACTAAAATATATTGGAATATTGGCTAATGCTTCATTCCAGTCATCGATATCGACTATTTTAGTAACATCAAAGGGAGAAGTAATTTCATAAACGTGTATAAAACACAGACGTGCGCTTTCAGAGTCACCCATCACTACATGTTTGTAGTCATAGTAGTCATCTGACGTTACTGGGTTGGATTTAGTACGACCAAGAGCGATGGCGTAAGCCTCTACACAATAGTTACCCTTATTGTGATAGTTGTAAATATCATCTTTGGCTATATCTATTGTGTGCGTCAACAAATTGGTACTGCGAATAATATGAGTGGTGTGGTTAGTTTGTTCGTTATCGTCAAAACGATTGAACACTCTATAACACAAAGTCATATCGTTAAACGCATCATACATTTGTTCAGGAGTGAAACTAACTGTAACAACAGAACCTTCTCTTGTTATTGTCGGTGGGGAAGTTCTTTCGGTTGAAGCACCATTTCCATCCTCACCTCTTGCTTTAACACCCGTGGATTTTCCGTCTATAAACCAATAGTCATTTATGATTTCGGGAGTGCTTCCGTCATCGCCCTTTTCACCTTGGATGCCTTGCTCACCTTGAGGGCCTTGGGGGCCTTGAGGGCCTTGTTCACCTTGGGGGCCTTGAGGGCCTTGTTCACCTTGGGGGCCTTGAGGGCCTTGCGTACTCAGCTCTGCCATTCTAACCAATTCTTCGGCAACCTTCGCTGCGGATTCAGCACGATCGGCTGCCTCTTTCGCTTCGTTGGTGTGGATACGGTCGTTCTCCTCGCTCGGCGTTACTGCCTTGCAAAGAATTGACTTTTGACAATCGATACGCGCGCTTGTGGTCGTTGTCAAGTCTCCTGCGTAGACACCGACCTCAACCTCTGTGGTGTCGTGCAGGATAGGAACGGAACAGATATTGTTGTCCTCTGTTTTGTCAAAATCCACGTCTGTAAACTCCCCGTTGTAGATGAAACGCGCCGTTTTATTGTCGTGAGCATCCCACTCTCCATCGAAAGAGAATTGAATCTGATAGCCACTGTTTCCACACACGATACAGCCACCGCGCTTTTGGAATGTCGCCTTCTTGTTTACTACGTCAATGTGTAAAATCATACTTCGCTACCTCCTCATATACCCGCAATCTTATACACAGCGGTGATGGGAATTGCATCCTTTACATTCTCGTGATATACGGACAAAGCAGCAGTAGAACCATTGTATTCTGTATACGCCATCCCCAAAGTTGTTACGTCGCCACTGGGAGGTATACACTCGACAATCGTACCATTAGCCGATCCCGATGCGGGAACGATAATAAGTGAAGAAGCAACGCCATCACGCGTTTTAAATATCACAACATACACACCCGCACCCGAGGGGAAATACTCCAACTCGCCAGCGGGGTTTTTTATGGACGAACTTGGAGTCAACACGGTCGCCGCACCAGCGTTCGTTGCGTTATCTGCCGTCCCGGCATTCGTGGCAAATCCAGCATTCGTGGCAAATCCAGCAGATGTTGCGTTAGTTGCCGAACCCGCAGTTCCCGCTGTTGTAGCATAATTGGCGTTTCCTGCCGTAGTAGCACTATCTGCGGAAGTGGCGCGTACTGCGGTTTTCGCGGTGTCTGCTTCGCCCGCATATTTAGCCTTGACCTTACCATTCTCAATATCATCAATGGCATCGTTGACTTCTTGAATCAACAGAGTATATTGGTCGTTTGTTTCTGGGGGAATATCATCACGAACTACTCCCGGTCTTGTTCGCGCAACAACAGGAATAGTGATAACACCACGAGTTCTACCGTTCGCGCTATTAGCGCTTTTTTCATAAATCCAGGCCGTAATCGCAGCCGATTGTTCCAAGCAATCATCGGGGATTGTGACATTTCCTATGTTCGCGGAAAAATTACAAGGTCTAACAATAGCTTCCGACATACCGTGGTAAGCAAAGTGAACCTCACAGAGCAGAGAACCCATACCAGGGTGTTCGATTTCCAACTCTTGCCCGTAGTCCCATTGATACAAGTTCTCTGTCGTGGTGTCGTTTCTTCCAGACAAGAATGTTGCTTTAATTGCCATCGTTTATACCTCCATTCCTGTTGGTGGTTCTTTCGGCTGTGCCAAAAATCTTTTGCGTCTATCATCCATAACACCATTTTTACCGAGGGCGTGATAGATTTGATATTCCGCTTCTAAATCCTCCCGAGCATCCTCGGGAGCATAGCCTTGATCCAACCAATAATCATATCTAACTTTTAAGTCATTTTTCAAAAGGGCTTGAATGCCTTTTTTTATCAAGCGCGAATCTTCTGCGCGCTTTGCATCTTCTGCTTTTTTCTTTTTCGGTACGTTAATCGCGCCGTTAAATATTGCCGTAACCACGAGACCGACTAACATTGTAAGCGCGGTATTCATAACTGTTTCCCACATAGGCTTTACCTCAACTTTTTACTTGTTCATACACGGCATTCAAAACAAGTTCAATGTTGTTAGCAACCGTATATGTTAGGTTATTCATAGATGTTGGCAGATTAGGAAGGCTACCATCGTCTGCGATCTGTTCTTTTAAAACTGCGATATTATTAAGATATCGTTCCATCTCGGATTCGGTTGGAATATCCCACATACCCCAATCGGTCTTTGTTAAAAGCCCCAATCCAAGAATATCGGACATCTCGGCAACCGCTCGTTCTACTCGGTTAAGGTCAGAATAGTTATATGCACCCTTTGTGGCCTCGGTAGCAAGGATTTCGGTGTAGGGTACATATTCGTGCCGGGTGACTCCGTTCTCCAACATAACACCTTTAAATACCGCCCTATCACCGACCGACACTGCATCAGCCATTGCCACATAGATGTATGCTGCGAGAAATTTTCGATTGTTTGTATTAGGCATTACGCTCGTATCAAATGTTATGCTCCCCGCCGTAAGTAAATCTACTCCCGCGTACTCAAAGCCATTCTCATCGTGCCAATACATAGCGATGTGAGGAGTGCCGTTCTCAGCTTCTATGGTATCTGCCGATAGAGTTAATATCTTATTTTCAAAATCAGAGGCATTGCCGATAATAGAAACGGAGAAAAGATAAGATCCATTCACCATTGCCGTGGCAACAATTTCTTCGCTTCTATATTTTAGGCTCACCACATCGGAGTAGGCTGGACCACAAGCGAAAAGGTTTACTCCCTCTGCCTCTAATGGATTTCCGAGCCACGCAGTTCGTTCCTCCGTTGTCATTCTCGACCAACCTTTATTGGAGAGTTCTTTGCGGTAATATACATTTCTCTGCGTTCTATCTGTTATCAGACCTTTCATACATTACCTACCTCCAACAATCTACCTTCATATTCGCCTCTAAAAGAGCCGTTAAAGGTATATTTAATGCTCGTAAGAGCCACATTCTGCAAATCTCCGTATTTGCTTGCGACCGCAACGATATCGAATACATCCAAACGAGGATCGGCACGATATTCACCACTCACGGTTTTTCTTGTTGTGAGCGTATCTCGCACCCACTCCGCAATGAATCTCGCTTGTGCTTGGTTGCTTACCAGCGGATTGCTCACAGTCTGTGTTTCTCCCGTACTACTAACAGGCAAACTATAATTTTCATCCCCATACGAAACAGCCACATTTTTCAATGGTTTCGACAACTCTATCTCGGGATGAGAGTATGAAAGCGTAAGGGGGATAATAACACCAGAATGAACCTTACTCAAAGGCTCTATATGCAACACACCATCTCTGTCTTGATAAATCACACAGCCCCCGGCGTTTGCACACATCTGTACGATTTCTGCGCACTTATGCTCCCCATCGGGGATAGTAGCAGAACGAGACTTCAAAGACGAATCCAAAATATATTCAAAATCGTAGGGAACTCCCGCAGATTCAAAAGCATCCTCAATCAAATCGTATAGCGTTCCACTTTTACCTTTGTTGTATATTTCATTCAAAAGATACTCGAAAATATCTCTTGCTACGAAACTCGCTTCCAAACCGTTGTTCGGTACTCTCCATTCAGAGAGATAGAATGTACCCGCCTCAATCCACTCAACTACACCGTTCACATCTAAACCATAACGAACTCTTAGCCGTTGGCGTTCCGACAAATACTGTTCCATACCCGACGGATTGTTGGGATTCCATCGACCATCGGTGTTATCCAAGACAAACGTAATACTGTTTTTAGGTAACTCGCCACTGTTCAAATGCCCCGTCTGTTCGTGCGTATAGTTAAAAATGTCCTTCTTATAAAAAGTCAGCACGTGACCTATAGTAACTTTCTCGATACGAATACGACGATATGGTAGGCTCCAATCGTGGGGAGTAATCGCAATGCTGTCATAATTTTGCAATTTCGCAAACACAGCACTCACTTTCTCGGTGTTATCAGTAACCGTCGATTCATACACAACAGTATCTCCGTTTTTAGCAATAATCGTAAATGCTGTGGGATATTCGCTGTGCATACCACTCCAAGTGATTGTTACGCCAGATGTAGCAGATGTGTGAACCATAGGGAGCTGTACTGTCACGCTACCCTCCGAATACTCGCTCACATAACCAATATCGTCATACGGAGCAGAATCGGGGGCTATAACAAACGAACCGTCTAATTCCCACAAGTTTAGTTCATTTGTCGCATATTTTGCGGTTTTCGTAGTGTCGTATAATGCGCTAATTGTATTAGAAAACTCCGCTTCGTTTGTCCCCGAAATCGTTGCGCTCTCTTGTACATCAGCTTCGGTAACAGTACAATCAATTTCGATGTGTGTCTCGGGTAAGAGAAATCGTTGCTGTATTTCTTTCCACGCATCAGATACGGCAATCATACTTACACCTCCACGAGTGCGATAGAACACCCGGTATAGCCCATAACCGCACCTGTCTGCGGATCTCTACGCCACATTCCCGCGTTTCTGTCACCGACATACATCGTGCGTGTTTCGCGCGCGTTTGTTACTTGATTTAAGAACGTGACATCATTATAGAAACTATTTGTAAAGAGCGAGAGTATTTGCGACCATTGGTATGCCGTGAGATATTTCCACGTCATTTCAATTTTCGCTACATCGTGTCGCACAACCGCACCTACCACACGACCTTGCACATTACGAGCCGAGTCAACGATAGTAGATGTCGTTGCATTATATGTGGATGGCTCTGGGAAATCGAAACCACCGATAGATACTAACGCTTCTATGATAATCACCTCCAAAGAGGGTAGGGCGCTCTCGGCGCTCTGTTAGGTTTAATAAGCATAAACCTCGTTACCCATAATTGTTGCACCACTCTCGTGTTGGTGCTTACGGACGGAAGAAGAAATCTCTCGTCCATCGAGATATACGCGAACCTCTTGTCCGCTACTACCACCGTTCATACCGCGCATCGCAGCACTCACGGCAGCATATACACCTTCGTAAACGGCATCTTGCATCTGTTGGACGTTCATAACGCCCGTTCTACCGCCAGATGCCTCAGCCATAACTTCGGGGCCTCGTTCGCCCGCCCAAATCAAAGAACCTTGATCGAAGATACCGCCTCGTGCGGCGAACTTTACGCTAAAGCTCTTAGGGTATTTGAACGTCTTTCCAAGTGCAGAAACCTCTCCCCAATTTACGGTTAGTTTCGGAACACTGATATTCAGCTTTGCGGAAAGACTTGCGTTACTGCTCCACCACTTCTTAGCAGTGTTCCAAGCACTTACAATCTTATCTTTAATGCTACCGATAGACGGAGTATAGGACATAGAACCCTTCTTGCTGTTCCACCAATCGCGGGCATTCTTCCATCTGTCGTAGAGCTTTTCGTAGATAGAACCGATGGAAGGGGTGTACTCCTTCGCTTTGGTTTTCTTGTCGTTCCACCAAGTACGAGCGTTATCCCAACGCTCTTTCAACTTGTCATAGATGGAGCCGATGCTCGGGGTATAAGTAGAAAGCGATGTTTTCTTGCTCCACCAAGTCTTAGCACTCTCCCAAGCGGAAGAAATCCTGGCAGCAATGTTTCCGATGGAGGGAGTGTAAGTCGAAAGCTCAGTTTTTTTACTCCACCAAGTCTTAACAGCCTCCCAAGCTGCGCTGAATTTTTCGGAAAGCCCCGAACCGAGATTGGAGAATTTACCGATAACATCCTTAACGAAGTTTCCAATAGAACCTAAGACTCTACCGGGCAGACCGATGAACCAATCTACAATAGCGTTGATTGTGTCGGGTACGATGGAGTGTCCGACAAGGACATCCCATAGTTTTGTGAACCACGAAACTACCCCCTCGAAGAAACTCGCAATGGTATCAACCACAGCACCCCACAGCCCACCAAAAATGTCACCTATGCCAGAAACCATTTTTTGACACGCAGCTTCAACATCCCCACCTGTGAACAACGCTACTAAGAACTCGATAGCGCCAGTTATCGTCTGAACTACGCCACTAATGATTTGGATAAGGTTTTCCAACAAAGCAACTAACGCAGGAATCACACCAGACACCACTAAGCCCGACATTGCTACGGCATACGCACCGATCCCCTCGACGATTTTCAAGAGAACATTCTTGAAACCTTCCCAATCTATGTTCTCAAAGAAATTTTTAATTCCGTCTATCACGGGTTTTAGTACGTTGTAAAGAGGCTCTAACGCGGTTTTGATATTATCAAAATGCTTCTTTATTTCGTCAAGTTTCGGGCCTACATTCTCAGCAAAAAAATCCTTGACCGCTTGTTTGAGTTCTTCCCAATTCTTTACAACGAAGTAGATTGTCGAACCGACTAAAGCTACTGCGGCGGCAATAGCCGCCCACACGGGTGCGCTAATTCCGGCAAGGAATGTACCCACGCTCGAAATCGCAGTACTAAGTTTCGGGAACGCCGCTGCAAGTGCTTGTACTACTCCTCCCTCTTTTGCAAGGGCAAAGAAAGCACTTAGGTTACCCGTAAATGTTTTTAGTGCCTTACTCGCCTTTGGGAACGCTACGGCAAGAGTAGCAAGAATACCACCCTCTCGCGCCAACTGTGTAAACGCTGTGACCCAACCTGTGAAGTCTTTCAATTTACCAAATGTAAATTTAAGACCGCCTGTAAACAGTTTGGATTTTTCAATAATGTCGATATCTTTGAGTAGTTTTGTGAGGCGAAGTCCCGCGATAGCCGTCGCAACACCTGCGATAACAGGCATCCATCCACGCAACTTTTCCTTGATGGCATCGACATCACTTTGGATATTGTCGAAAATGGTTTCATCCCACAGGGAATCAACATCAAGCCCCGCAAAGCCACCGCCACCAGAACCACTACCGCCACCAGCGCCTCCTGCACCACCACTCGTGGCGTTCGAAGGACTAATAACATTCAGTTCATCGATACCAAGCGTCGCGTTTTTGAGTTCTTTGGCAGCCTTTGTCGCGTCTTCAAGCGCGCCTGCGGCGCCTCCTGCCGAGTTCGTAACATTATCGATCGCTCCTGCTCCTGCTTCGTAGCCCGAGAAATCGACCTTCTGAATTTCAACACCGAGGAACGATGCAAGCCAATGCACACCCTCCGTAAGCAATTCTACGAATGCTTGGAGCCAAGGCATTACCTTGACGAGAATCGGTAAGAACAGGGAACCGAACGCTTGCGTCAAAGACTTCAACTGTTGCGCAAATGTACGCATCATACCTTCTGCGGTGTTCAGTTCTTTTGCATAAGTACCGACAAGACTCTGAGAATGCGCTTGATCCACCAACGTAAGGTACCGTAAATAAGACTTTTGTGCCTCTGTAGCATTTTCGAGGCTAATTTCCAAGCCGTGATTCGCTGCCGTTTGCTTCAATGTCGACTCAACGATGGTGAAACCTGCACGACGAATCGGCTCAACCTCACCTGCAATAGCGGACTTAACCGCCTCAGATGCTTCGTCAAAGGTCTTATAGATATCGTTGTAGCCAGCCCAAATGTCGTATGTCAACTCGGTATAACCGAGAGCCATCTTTGTAGCATCTTCCGTAGCGACACCAAAGCCCGTCAACATCGTGCTATATACCGAGGAATACTTCATAAACTGTTGAATGTTTATACCCATTTCCTCGTTGAGTCGTTGAATCCAAGCGTAGGTTTCCGATGCTTGACTACCGAAACCTCTACCGAAACGAGCAGCGATACCATCCCATTCAATCGCCTCCGCTATAAACTCGGAGAATTTTTGAATAACGGCTTGCAACGCGTTTCCAACACCCGCCAGAACTTCGATGAAACTCGAAGCATTGAGTGCTGTCGCATTTACTTCGCTACTAAACTCTTTTACTCCCGATTTTGCACTACGAGCACCACTGTTAATGGCACTGAACCCAGACTTAATCGTCGACATCTTTTCCGACAACGGCCCGAGTTTCGATGTCAAGAGCGCAATCTTTTCGGCGAATTTAGCAATGGTTTCCTCGTCAAGACTCTTGGTAACTTCACCAAGTTTCTTTAACGAGTTCATCATCGTGTTAAGACCGCCCGCTTTCACAGCAGACAAGGGGGCAACCGCCTCGGCAATTTTTTGTATCTGCGGAGCGATAGCATCGAGATTGATCTTCCCAATGCTGTTCAAGCCCTCTGGGAGCTTTTTGAGACTATTCGCAAGCCCCGCGACCGAACCGACACCCTTCAATTTCTCAATCGAGTTCGCCAGTGTTCTAAGCGCATTAGAGGCTTGGTGAACATTCGGGAGATTTTGGAGCGCGGTAGATAAATTGTTCAAGTTGTTAGAAACGGTCTTGAACGAACCGTTCTTCTTGAGTCCTTCCAACGACTTGGCAAGAGCATCTATGCCTCGCGCCGCGCCCTCAGAACTACTTTCTATCTCTATGGATAGGGTATCAATGGTAACTCCCACAATGAATCACCTCCCGCCATCTTGGGAGTGTGCCTCTTGGGGCATCTTCTTTCGCAACTGTTCCGCGAACGCTGCGAATCCCGCCTTGATCCGTTCCTCTCTCTGCTTCGCTTCACGCTCCTCGCGGGCGCGAACCTCGGCAGTCGTAATAGGATAAGGCTCTTTAAGATATGGCTCTGGCTTAATAACCCCCTTCTTCATCGAGAAACGGAACAGAGGACTTGCGTCACACAACGCTTCGTAGAAATACATTCCCTGTAGCCAAAGCTCTTGATTTCTTCGTTTTTCTTGCAACTCATACGACTTTCGGTACGCCTTTACCATCGAAACGTCACCGTTCCAGAACTCGTCATAGGACATACCGATTGACATATAGTAAGGGCAGAGTTGTTCGAATATTTCTTCGTAACTCTTGTAGGTTAGCCCTTTGTCACCGTCCAAGTTGCCGCGTTTCCCTCATCGACAGCAGTTTCATCCGTCAGCGTGGAAACAGTTTCGGCATACATCTCGGCAAGAACGGAGATAAATCCTTCCTCACCCTCTTTGCCTGTTTTGTTGACAAGATTTTCGTAAATCTCATCAATAACTTTCTGTTTGAGATCGCGGTGGTGTCTCAGAAACGCACCGTGTACCAACAGAGGAATCATAATATTCGGCTTCGTGGTAATCTCATCAAGGTTGAAACCCTGCTTCTCGATTGCAGATGCCGTCAGTCTGGTATATTCCAGAAGATACTTGTCGTTTTTGTAGGTTAAGGTAATCTGTGTTGCCATTTTAGTTACTCTCCTTTAGTGTTTTGTAATTTCAAATAAGGGCGGTGGTTAGCCGCCCCAAATGCGTTTTATTAGGTGCCAGCCGTGAATACGGGTACGGTGGTAGGTGTGATGGAAACAGTCATTTCAACCACAGCGTCAACGGAACCTTCGTTGATGGCGGCAGAAATATAACCATCCCACGTGTACTTGGAACCATCCGAGAAAGCGAGTTCGCACTTCTGAGCTGCGGTAAGCGCATTGATTGCACTCATAACCGTAGCATCGAAGTTCGCAGTGAAATCCAAGGTTTCGCTTTGCTGACGAATGCCGGGAATAAAGGTTTGTGCATCATCGGACAGGGTTGTGGTTTCCAATGCGCTACGAGAGCCAAGAATCTGAGGGAAATCCTTAATCAAGACTTCTGTGGTGGCGCTGGAAGCACCATATTTCAGCGTTACACCATAGGTGCTAATAGCCATAGTAATATCCTCCTATTTATCGTGAATATAGAACTCCATTCGCATCGACTATCGCTTCATACGTAGCCGTAATGGAGTAGATTGTAGAATCGTAAATTTCGGGGGTTGTAGAGTAAGTAATGCGTCGGAACCCCAAACCTAACATTACAATGTCAGCCGTTGCGAAAATATCTCGCGCTTCGGCTTTCTTTCCTGCGGTTTTGTTTGAAAAAACCTGTAACCGATAGGTTACACCACAGTACTTTTCTTCGTTGGAAGAATCCACCAACGAACCAACTGTGACGTTCTCAATCTCGTCAAGAGTCACAGTAGGGAACTGCGATGGACTTCGAGTATATTCTCCCGTCACAGTAGTTCCTGCGTGTTCAGCGCGTACCTTGGTAGCAACGGATGTAAATATTTCGTTTTGATAATCAATCATCGCCATACCTCCCGCGCTATCTGTACTACGCGCTCAATCACGACATCCCTCGCGGTTCGCATCGCTTCCGCAGGGATATTACCATAGGTGTGTTGCGCGGCGCCCTCACTTCCGTTGGGTTTGAAATACCATCCGTGAGGTCTGGCACCGTGTCCCTTACCATACGTTCCGTGTTTCGGGGGTGTATATTCCATTCCCGAATTATCCCATTCGGGGAACTTAACACCTGTACCAAACTCGATGAATCCAACAGCTTCGCCCTTTGCGATTATTGTCGCCCGAGTTCCACTGTGGTGCATCGAAACAACGACGTCGTTTACGCCGTCATAATCAGCCATCGCAAATCCCGTCGATGCAACAGATACACCGATCTCGGCGAGTCGCCTAACGAACTCCTTTTCTTTGGCATCGAAATCCTTACGATACTGTTTCAACTGCTTTATGGCATCCTTTATGGACTCCACATCAAACGGATTGATAACGATTTTCACGTTCTCACCGTCACTTCCGTTAGAGCATACAGGATTCCATTTTTGCTATCGGCTTTGCGAGTTACTATGTAATTGTACGGCTCTGTCGGCTCTACACCGAACCACACCACGCTTTTGGCACTAATAGGGCAGTTGTTGTCTGCTACATATATAACTCTCGTGTAGTTCGTGAAGCTACCGAACGCTTGCACAGCATCTTCACCAGATGCCGACGATACATTACATCTCAAAGCCACAGCATCCCCGTAAATCGGGGCAGTTTCGCCAGTCTCGTTTCCGTATTCGTCCAAAATCGTTTCGTCACCCAAGAGTAGGGCATAATGAATGAGTCGCTTGTTTCTGTTCAAACCGCGCATTACATCACACTCCCACACACAGGTACGATTCTCCAAAGAAGCGAAGGACTAACATCAGCCGCCTCGTATGTCCTGTTGACACCGTTCTCATTATGTCCCGTCTGTCCTTCCGCGCCCATCTTGGCGAACAATTCGACTGCAATCTGTAGCTGTACGTGTTCGTATTGTGTGGGTACGGTAGAACCTTCGGGGATACCGAAGGGATAGCGCTTATTCAGCACAATCCCCTCGGATTGAGACAAAAGAGCATCTAACAGTTCATCCGATGCTGTGTCGGGTGAGATCAGCACCGCCAACCGTACCTTTTTCTCTTGACTTGTCATTGGTGCTTACCTCCTGTCAGAAATTAGGCGCCGATAGTAATCTTTACTGCCTTGGTTGCATCGGTGAGAGCAGCCAGGTAGTACTTACGACCGTAGATGGAGTTTTGACGGATGTTGCCGTCGCGCTCTTGCTCTACGTTTACGCCGGGCTTGTTGAACAAGGTAACAGCCTCACGAGTACCACCAACGATGGTGTTTTCAACAGCATCCTTCTTGGTGTAGAGGTTCCAACCTGCAACAGTACCAACGTAGCCTTGACGTGCGAACGCCTCAACGTACTTCAGATCTTCCTTCAGAGCCTTGCGGATCTTAGCCATATCTGCGGGGTTTACGAACGCGAACAGTTCGATACCTTCCAGATTCTCTACATTCAACAGAGCTGCGGCATCAGCGAAGCAACCGAAATCGGGAGCAGAAGCAGTGTGAGCAAGGGTTGCCTTGTTGAACTCTGCGAAGATATCTGCGTTGACAGTGTTGAACATATCGGTAGCCATATGACGAACACCTGTGGTAACAACCATAGGATCAGTCATAGCTTCTTCATCGTAGTATTGGAAACGGTTCTGAGCCATCAGAATCGTGTACTCCTCGGGAGTATAGGAAACTTCGATGCTCTTTGTGTTACCTGCGCCCATAGCGAGCTTTTCGGTAGCGTTGGTTGCCTTGTAAACGTGAATCTTCTTAGTCATACCTGCTTCACCAACAAGGCTGTTATCGATCGTGCAGAAACGCATCAGATCGAGGTGGCTGTTGTATTGATCCTCGATTTCATTTGCGAGGACGAAATTTTGATAAGGTGCATTTGCCATAAGTTATTCCTCCTGTTTGTTATAAAAACTTGCGTAAATTTCGGGATTCTCTGTGGCGAACTTCTGCTTCTCTGCAAGAGACATTTTCTTGAAATCCTCTTTCTTCATTCCTGTGGGCTGATTTCCACCCGCAGGGGCAGGGGTTTCTTTCAGCAGTTCGGCTTTCAGAGCTTTCTCCCGGTTCTCAATGTGTGTTTTCTGATTCGCAAACACGGTATCCATATCACCTCGTGCCATCGCCTCTGCGCTGGACTTAGCAGTTTTCTCATCATAGCCCATAGCGAGATACGCCTTTTCGTAGCCGTTTACGGCTCTCTCGGTTTCCAACTCTTTTACACGAGCTTCGAGGGCGGCGCGTTCTTCTGCTTCTTTGGTTGCCTTGGCTTCCTCGTCGGTCTGCTTCGCACGCAACTGCTTTCCGAGTTCAGATGCTTCCGACGCCTTTTTGTCGAACGTAGCCTTGCTCACAAAGCCGTTCTTCTCGGGGTCGTATGCTTCCCACGCGGCGAGCTTTTCTTCGGTGGTAAGGTTCTCGTAGTTTTCGATGGTGATTTTCATAAAAAATTCTCCTTTGGGTTTTTTGAAGCGTTCTCTCGCTTTATTTGTGGGCTTTTATAGTTCATCTCCGAACTTTGTTTGGGCTTTTTACCTGCATCTCCGCAGTAAATATAAAAACGCCAACTACCGAGTTTTCCTCGATTGTTGGCGTTCTATTTTTGACGCTCTTGTTTGATATAAACTTTTCGTGCATCGGTATCAACGAAAACCAAAGCCTTACACTTGGGACATCTGATCTCCGATTGACCCTTTAAGTCCATCAACCTTCTGTTGCATTGAGGACATCTGATTTGTTCCAAGACAGGGATCATACTTCGTCCTCCTCTTGTTCTTCTTCGGCTCCTCCGTTTTCGTCGGGGGTCTCCTCGTCGTTATCTTGTACCTCATTCAGCATCTCTCTCGCTTTCTGTGCCTGTTCTTCTTTCCAAGCCATACTCTGCAAGTATGCGCTTTCGGGGTCAATGAACATTCCGCTGTACGTGAATGCCAACTCGGGGTGAATATTGGGGTTATTCAGCATCGCAATCAGCACTTGGGCTTTGCTTGCAATGTTATCGTAGTTTCGTCTTGTGAAATGCGTCACAACATCGGTCGCACGCAACTTCGTACCGACCGTATCTTTCAGAATCCGCAAAGCCAATTTCAAAAACAACTTTTCGGAACACTTGAAGATCTCCTCTGTATCCTTGGCTCTCGCCTCAGCCGATTCCCAACCATCACGCAAAATGACGGCCGATCCTGTATCCGAAGTACTCGAACCACCGTTGCGATTCGGAACACCGCAGATTGTGAGAATGGACTGATAGAAATCGCTCTTTAACGTCTGAATGTCGCCCTGGCTCATAGTAGGGGAGAGGTACTTCGCATCCGTTCCCTCGGGCAAGCAGAGCGTCTTCCATTCTTCCAACTTCTTATACGTTTCCTCGTCGAGCTGACCTCCGAGGATCGCAAGGAAGCTGTTCACGAACTGAACGATGTCGTCCATTCGGTTACTCTGCAACTCATCGAGCGCATCCAACATCGTCATAACGATCTCGAACACTCCGAGACGCGCGTTGTTGGCAGGGTACTCGATGATAGGAATCATACCGAGCGCGTGTTTTACTTCGCGCGCTTCACCGTGTTCCTCGAACTCGAAATACGAATTTTCAGTATATACACTGAATACCTTTTCACCATATTCCTTTTCCACACAACATACACCCATAACAGGCGTCTCTCGGATGTCGTTGCTATATACAACAAACGTCCTGCGCGGATCGAGCGAATAAATCTCAAATGGAGGCTCCTCGCCATCTGCCGTCCACAGCTTGTTCGGCAGGGCAAGACGATAACCTACGCCCGCTATGTAGAGCCATTCCGCGATCGAATTATCACACGAGGCTTTATTCGCGTCAGCCATATATCCGTTCAATGCGTTAATATCGGTTGCTATCGCCTCATCACTCAGTTTGGATGTGGCATTCTCCCGACGAACGTACTGAATCGGCTCTCCGAACACGTAGCCCTTGTGAAATCCGACTATCTCGAATGCTCGATTTTCGTTGATCTTGTGGTTGATCTCCGCGCGAACTTCCTTCTCTTTGTTTCGAATCTTCGTCTTTCCACGGTAGTAGTCCCACAAGAGCGATATATCGTTCTGATTTACGCAATGCGTAGCGTATGCCTTTGCCACCTCGTCAACGACGTTTTCGATGGTGATTACACTCGCGTCCGTGTAAATCTTTTTACGACCATAATTCACTCATATCACCTACCTATCTACCCTAATTATAGCAAATAGTAATATGGGAAACAAGATGGCGCTTACTATATGTGGTATTTGGACACTAACACAACCACAACATATTGTATTAGAACGGACGCTTCGCTACTGTCACAATCTTCTGACCGCCAAACAAATATCCCGCCAACATCGCCAGACTATCCGCAGCATCATCGTGGAGATTCTTCGACGTGAAGCTGAATCCCGTCAGCTCATTCATAGCCTTACGATAATCATCGTCCCGACAGTTACTATCTCGGAAATAAAAATTCCGAATCGTGGGCGCGTGCTGCTCGATACGAGTCAGCTTCGCCATATTCGTGGGCGCTCTCTTGTGACTCATATTTATGCTGTACCCATACTCCTGTCGGAGAATACGATACACATCATCTGAATACTCCTCACCACCATTATTCGCCTCAGTCTGACCCATCTTTATCTTGTTCGCGAGGATCTTCGCTACCACGCGAGGCTTCGTGACACTCTTATCTCGCTTATCAAAAATCCAATCGTGGATATACACATCCTCACCGTACACGTATGCCACAGGAAAACTCAGCGAGTCACCACCACCCCATGCGACGTCGTTCGCAAACGCGATATTATCTGGCTCACCATCGGGGAGAACACCGTTGTAATACCTCAGACTATCGGCAGGGAACGCCAAACCTTCCTTCTCGATTCCGTGTTGCATGAACAAACACTCGAAATCCGCACTGTCGATCGTGTTCTTAATATCCCGAATCTTCTCCGTCGTGTAACGGTCGGGATGCTCGTATTCGAAGTTCGACTCCTCGTTCTCGTCCCATACAGGAATCGCTATGAACGTATATCTCGGGTCGTCACCGTGAGCATCTTCCATACGACCCAACGGATCATACGCACTCCACCGAGTTCCCAACATCACCTGTTTTACGTGGTCGCCGATCATACGGGTAGTCAGCGTGGCCGTGTAATCTGAAAACAGCTTCTCCAATCGCTCGGGCGACCGCGCTTCTTCCTTGTTCTTAACCAAGTCGTCGGTCACAAGAAATCTATTCGCACGAGTACGACCCGTTACGGAACCCGACATCGATACCAAACCGAGGGTAGGGAAGTCACCCGCACGACGATAACTTATCGTCTTATACTCAGCACTCGTATTCGGCTCTCCAAGATTCGGAAATATCTCGTGGAAACAATACTCCTGTCTGTCTGTGAGCATCGATTTCACGGAATCGAGGAGCATCTTCGTCATACCATCCGAGTACGATATATACATATTCGCCGATTTCGGCTCCTGTCCGATGATATAAGCCAACAGGAACTTAATTATCGTGGTCTTTCCCGTACCGGGAGGCTGTGAGAACCCGAGAAACAACGCATCGGGATCATCCATAAAATTCTGAATCTTTGTGGCAATACCGTGTTTACCCTCCAAAACCTTACGGCGAGGGAGCCAAAATCGAGCTTTCGGCTCACGATTCCACTCCATAGCAATCATAAAACAGTCAAAATCGTACTGTCCCGCATACATATACGTCTGCTTAATCAGCTCGTACATCGCTGCCGACCGTATTTTCTGTGCCTCAGATCGAATCCATCGGACATAATGATCGACCGATCTGCGGTCTTCCACGCCGAGCAACAGCCCGAACGCGTCCTGCAACGACTCCTCGGTTTGCTTCGGTAGCCGTCTTATCCTCTCCACAATAGGTATTTTGTGCATAAAAATAGAGCGCCCTCCTTCTGGAAGGCGCTCTGTTGGCGCTCTGTTAAATTTTTCTGGTAATATTATACACCTTTATTCTGTTTTTGTCAACCCTTGGGTCAATTCCTCCAACTCCGAAGTCAGCTCTCGCAACTTCTCCCATTCTTTGAGTAGACCCATACGGGCGCGACATAACAAAATAATACACAAGCTATTCGCTACAATACTTATCCAGCATATGTTAATCAACACCCACTGAATTACTTCGACCCACATAACGCCTCCTTGATTCTTCTGAAAACTTCTTCGGCGGTCAACCAACCGCGCACAGATTCCTCTTTTTCTTCTTCGGGAGTGAGCAAACCCATAATCTCGATCAAGTCGCCCTGTTCACCATTGAGACCGAACCCGTGAGAACCAAAGCCCTCAATCGCACTCACTAACCGTTCGCCATCTTCACGGTAGACAATAACTTGAATCCCCACCGCAAATCAGACTCGTGGTCGCGCCAGCGTTCTCCTCTATCTATCCACGCGTGGTTTATCCCCGCATCGAGGAGCATATTATGTAATCTCTCTATTTCCATCACGGTTCAATAACGCTTTCCGCTCTGGGCTATCAGTCCACGCCTGCACTGCATCCAAGTTGAAATCGTAGCCTCTATGCACAGGAACACCCTTTGGATCACGATTTGGATGGATACCGAACGGTAAACGGAAATCTTCGGGTAATATCCACAGATGATATACATCGCAGACATCAACCAAATGTTTCTCGGAAGGGAATACCTCTATGGCGGTACACGTCGTACCAAACAACTCGTTCTTGATTTCCTGTTTCACAGCCCACGGGATATCCCCGAAGCTACCCATACGGTGAACTGTGACGTGTTCAACCACACCCCAATCGGTGCGAATCTTACGACTCATAACGTCGTAGCCATCGTCAGACTCCCAATATTTATCCATCTGGGGAAGCCACTCACCGTGATACATACCCAACTTCTCGTGACAATACTTGGGTGGGATACACTTATACCATTTCCTCATATTTATACCTCTAACATACCTCCGTATTTCAGCAGACACATTTTTCCGAAACGAGGAACAACCAACAGATCTTCCACTTTCGTGAATAGACCCAACTTCTTCCTATAGGAACATATCATACGCGCTGTCTGAACCCCTATTCCAATCTTCTGAAAATCCTCGATCGTAGCAGTATTTATGTTCAGCTTCGACGGGGCTTTCGGCTCAACTTTCTTTTCCCACGGGTCAACGCGAATCTTGTTTTTCAATATGTTATACGCGATGCTTTTCATACCGGGAACAAACTTCACATCCTCGATATCATCATACGGACGGTTCTTTATTATGTTATCTGCAAGATATCCGTCCACACCAATCGACCGCAGTTCCTCATACGAGCAGGTATTCACATCCACCAACTCGGGTTCGGGTTCTGGCTCTGTGGCAGGGGAGGGAAGCGACTCCTCCTCGACTACCTCTACGGTCTTTTCTCTCGCTAAGATATCTACATCCTGCGCGAACTTATATGATACGAACTCATCGAGGGCTTTCTCGTACAGCTTCTTATACGCCTCGCATTTAATCTGACTCTCGGCATCCTTCGAGGATAACTGTTCTTTCAGTCGGGTAATCTCACCCTTTAACGACAGAATTTCTTCCTCCAACTCCGCTATTTCGTCTTCGTCCTTATGTCCCATCAAATCCATAGCAATACGCAGACCTCTGTCTACCTCAGCCATCTCTCGATCTGACAACACGCCAATGTATCCATCCAATCTATTTTTATCAAGACAGTACACTTGATTACACATTACCCACGATTGTCTTCCCGTCGCCCTTACGGGTACGTTAATTGATCCCCATTTTGTCTTCGACGTCATACTCGCGCCGATCACCAAAGGGGACGTCATATTACCCTGTGCAGAACTTACAATACACACAGGGCGCTTCAACCGTTCCTCACAACCAAAACTATCGCGGTCTTTCAACCAATATACTTCTCCACGTAATACTTCTCCGTTCATAACTTCCTCTTATTCATAAATTTTTCGATTATTTATAATTTTCTGAATTTTACTGACACTCATCTTCGTTCCATCTGGGTTGCGAACCATCTCGTTCTCGGAGATCGATCTCAACGAAAATCCCTTATCGCGCAGTTCGAGGATCTTTCCCACTACTGCGATGCTTTCGGGACACGGTACTACTGCACCGTTCTCTCGGCGAAAACCAAACGGTTGGCGCGTACCCTTCTTCTCCTTGCGACGATCCTCGGCATACGCGAGATAGCCCACAACCAACTTATCGTCCTTGTGCTGTGTCGACACCAATTCGATTCCTCGGGCGAGAAATTCTCCCTTTAGGAAGTAATACTCGTTCTCGGACATCTCCTGGGCTGTGACTACTACGCGACACTTACCCTTGTAATCACGAAGCTCACCACTCCACGTCTCACATATAAACATCTCGCGATCTCTACAAAATTCTGCAACATCGCCGTGAGCGCATACGATCATTTTTTTACCTCTTACTTGACAAAATTTGTGTTATATGATATTATACCATAAAAACCAAATTTTGTAAATTGCACAAATAACCAATCCAAAGCTTTTTTTTTTGTCTATTTTGCACAAAAAGAAGCAAAAATAATAATGGAGTAGCCCTCCAAATCGGCGTTATTCAATTACATTTCCGTTCATCGCTGTACCACAGTGAGGGCAAAACTCGGTCAAAATCCACGAATCACCATCACGATTCGCGTCCCTGTTACACGCAGAACAGCTACAACTACCATCGGGTTTGCGAACCCACGTACCCTCGCGCTGTAGACGGTAGCCCATATTGTAAAGATTCTCTGCGGTCTTACGGCGATCAAGTTCAGTGTCACGACCATCATTGGTGAAATACCAATGCTCTGCCATCCTCAGATCCACTTTCATTTCCTCGATCTTATCGGGAATCTCGGTCTTCGAGATTCCATAACGCCGTACAATCCCCAAATCTTTCAGCAAATCGGCAACTTCGGCTTCCAATCGATCTACCTCGGTCTTCGGTACAACGTCGATGGTCGCCACGAAGGTATCACACTTCTCGGCATTCCCCGCGTGGTTTTCGGGTAGAACATATCCTTGCACCCGAAGCATTTCACTACACGCGTGATAGTGAAAACAATTCTTACACGTCTTTTCCACTATCCCATTCCTCCTGCAACAACGCGAGCTTCATTCTCCTACCGCAATCCAAGCAGATCGCCGTCGTACCCTCGCTCACAAAATCATAACCGTCCGGGCGACCATCATTCCTGTAATAGTGCCAATACTCGCCCTTCGTGTAAAAACCACTCGTGCCACCGCACTTCGGACACTTATTCATCGTCCTTTACCTCCGTGTATTTCTTTTTGAGTTCGGCAAGGTCATAAAGTAAGGCCGACTTCGTGCCTATTTCTTCATATTGCCCGTCTATCGCATCTGGGTCTGTGATACGATCTACACTCTCTATAATGTCGTTTATATCTCCCCGAAGTTTGTTCGCAATCTCCGCAAAAATCTTAATCGCAACCTTGACCTTTGCTTCATCGATGACTTTCTGTTGGTCTGTAACTGTACCGTATTGCAAGGCATACGAATTAAGTATTCGCTCCAATCTTTCAACCTCGGCTTCCGACTTCTCAGCACGATCTTTAAGCGCGAAATAATTCTTCCGCGCGCGATCCATACAGTACATATCGTCGATGTTATACACACAGGACTCGGTGCGCTCACCAAACACGGTCTTACCCTCACAGCCCTCACAGGCGGGTAGAATCGAAGCAAACTCCGCACAGTGTTCGTCGATTTTCTTCAACCGATCAGCAGCCACACGGCATATCTTCGCCTCATTCGCGCGCTTCTCAGCGCGCAGTTCCTCCGAGAGCCAACGCAGACTCTTAATTACATCGGCTATTTCCGCTCTTACTCCCATTTTTCTTACCTTTTTCCTTCCTTTTATAATTATGTATCAGTCCCAACACGATTACCGGGGGATATATTATCATCTTTAGCGCCGTCTCTATGTCCTTACGACGACGCTTCTTTGGGGTGCGTCTTCTCATCACGATTCCTCCGTGTATACCTTCTCGGCTTCCTCTGCCGTCAGCTCGTCGTGCGCACTACGCATTCCGAGTACCGCTTTTCGGATCTCGCTCTCGCTAAATCCCATCTTCCGCATACCCGCGATCATATAACCCTTCATCGCGTCGTTGTAGTAACCCATATCACACAACATATACCGAACGTCTTTCGGAACACTCGCGGCCCGATACAACAACTCCTGTGTTTTATCCATTACTATCGTCCTCCCTCCGCTTTACGCTACCTGCTTCATCCACTTATACCACAGGCTACGGCTGATACCGAGATACTTACACGCCTCGACTACCGTCATATTTCCCTCAGCTACATAATTCCGGCAACCCTCAAACTCCAAGGGTATCTCAATCGCTTTCCTACCTTCTTTATAATCGGGATTCTTCGCTTTCGCTTCCTCTTTACCGTCGTTCAATCTTTCGATAATCATATCGCGCTCGTATTCCGCGAACGCCATCATTATCGTCAGCGTCAATCTACCTGTCGGTGAATCCTCCACCAAACCCATATTCAGAACGTGTACCGATACTCCTCGACCCATCAGTTCCTTAATCAGTTCAACACCTTCCGTGGCCGTTCTCGCAAATCTGTCGAGCTTACACACAACCAACGTGTCGCCAGATACCAACTTCGCAATCAGCTTCGTAAACTTCGGGCGATCCATCTTCGTTCCCGTGTAGGCTTCCAATATAATCTCATCACAACCCGCCGCGCGTAACTTCTTATCCTGGGCTTCCAAGCTATTACCATCTTCGCCACCCGCATAACGTGTGGTGCTACTCACACGACCGTAACCGTACCTCATTCTTCGCCACCTACCTTATAACTACCTTCGCGGGCATCACGAGCCGTCTTCGGCTGCACAATCAACTCGTAGCCGAGCGCGTCCAAGAACTGAACGTAATTATCTACCTTCATACTCTTACCACGATTCAGACGATCGTTCACGCCCGAGAGTGTTTTGTACCCGAGTCGTTCGCGCAGTACATCTTGGGTGATCTTCGGTGTACTGCTTTCCATAATTGCTTTGATAATCGCTATTTCGTTCATTTTGATTCCCTCCAATTTGAATGTACTCACAGTATAACGCGTTTTCGCGTATTTGTCAACACTTTCCTGTAATTGTTCAAAATTTGTTTACAATGTCTGGGAGAATTTTCGCCTTTTTTGAAATTTTTTCTACTGAAACACATCACCCGGCCGCCGTGTGCGGGGGATATCCCCCCGCCCCCGGCACGACTGCGCGACGGGATCAGCAAAGAAAAGAACGAACAAAACAAACAACACACACCACAACACACAACAACACAACACACACAACAACGCGCGCGATCCTTCTATATTGTGTGTATAAACTGTGCAGTTTATGAACAAACTGTAAAATACGCGAAAATGCGTAGAAACTTTTATAAAACCTCTTGATTTATACGCGAAAATGCGTATAATATAAGTATAGACGCGAAAACGCGTATATAATACGAACAAAACGGAGGAATTACAATGTACGACTACAAACAAACAATGAATGAAGACATTCGCGATAATATTCGCGAAAACTACACACCCGAGGAGATCGTCGAAAAATTGCAAGATCGCGACGAATGGGAAAGCGAACTACACGACGACCTTTGGACGTGTGACTCTGTAACGGGTAATGGCTCGGGATCTTACACATTCAACTCCTGGAAAGCAAAAGAATTTGTCACCGAAAACACCGACTTATTACAAGAAGCACTGCGGGAATTTTGCGACGATGCCGAACACATCGCCCAAAAATTTCTTGATGGAGAATGGGAATACTTCGACGTAACAATTAGATGTTACCTCTTGGGGTCTATGATCCACGAAGTATTAGACGAACTCGAAGAAGAATTTGCCGAAGAATTGGAGGGCGCAGCCAATGTATAAAATAGGTAATATTTTCTCGGGTATAATGATCGCTTTTCTTTTGTGGGTGTGTGTTTCTTGGGTTGACGTTGTAACTGACAACTTGAAACCCGAACCCAGGCATTCGAATATAAACTTTTTTGTAGTAATGACAACATTATGGGGAGATGAATAGAATGCAATTTTTGCAAGCTACAGCAATCGACGGAGAAACTGAATTTTTCAACCTTGACAAGATCGTATCAATTCGACCAATTCACGGAAACCGCGTCAAGATCTTAATGGGCGCGGGACTGTATTGGACTGTATATAAAACATCCATAAAAATCGTAAATTTGGAGGATATAATAAAATGAAAATAAAAGCATATCAAATACCGCCCGAGGAACAAAATTCCCCGCTGATCCAATTCGACGAAATGCCCGAGGGCGTTTCTGTATATGGTAACCGACACTACAACGACCATAAAAGCGACTTGTTACGCAACCTTCCCGGAATCTTCGAGGAGATCGCAGACGAATTAGAGATGCTTCGCGCGGGAGAAAAGCCCCATTGTGATTTTACCTTGATCTTGGAGGCATACACGGGACGGGACAACTACACCCGCGCAGAGCGCAAAAAATGGTTTGATATCATACGCAGATGGGAAGAAACCGACGAAGAAACGGGGTGTTTCTTGGACGCGTTACAACTTATCACGGGCAAGGAATACGCCCGCGCAACCATTCGCGGGTGTTGTCAAGGTGATTGGCAGAGCGTTATATATCCCGTTGAATATGGCGCCGAATGGCTTCGCACGTTCGAGATCGAATATTTTAACCTTGGTACAGAGTGGATCATATACGAAGACGGAACCCCCGACTTCGGTATATATTGTGTAACTGATAACCCCCGCGCAGAGATCGCGGAAGTAGTAAACGCGACGCCAGAAGACATCGAATTATACGCCTTTGATGGATGGGAACGCACCCCAAAATATAAGGCGGTGGAATCGTGACTATTATTCTAATAATACTATTTTCGCCCGCTATATTCTTCTTGGGCGTGATCTTGGAATTATCAAAAAAATATAAGTAATTGAATAACCCGCCCCCGCGCGGGTTTTTGTATGGAGGTAAAACAATGTATATGGCAGCACGCGCAAAGCTCGACTATTTCGCAGAACTTAGAAAACAAGGGATCGAAGGAGAATTATCAAAGCACAAAATCCCATATTTAACGGGATGGTATAATAATATAGTACACTATGGACACTATTTTTGTGACGACCCCCAAGACGTAGAAAAAGCGCTCGAAATTTTCAAAAAATGTGGCTTCAACTATTGCGAAATAAAAGGTACTCGGTGTATTGAGATAATGCACGATACAAAAAAGAAATCTACCGACTGAAGGAAAAAGCCCCCAAAAAACGGGGGCTTTTCTTATGTCTTGCCCCGTTTGTGGGACTTTTTTATACCTCCATAGCGCCCTATTTTAGCCCCTTAGAGGCGTTTTAACCTTCGGGAGTGGTAAACGTACCCCCGAAAAGAAAACGCCTCTAAGGGGCTATTTTGCGCCTCTGTGAATTACCAAATTTTTACAGGGAAATTTTGGTAGTGTTCATTTTTTGTTAAAAAACCGTTCAAATTTTGGTCTTTTTTATCGGGGTGGGTTTTCCGTCGCGCGAGGTTTTGGGGTCTGAAAGTCGTGAAAGTCCCGAAAGTTGTGAAAGTCGTAAAATAAAAACAGACCCCCAAAAGTCGTGAGGGTCTGAAAGTCGTGAATTAGTCTCGAAGCAGCGCAATAGTGATAGCAAACCACAGGATAGGAACGATAACACTCACTCGGTCTCACCGTCCATATCGGGAAGCTCAGCATACTTGGCTTCGATAGTCGCGGTATCGATCTCCGAAAGTTGCGAATTGTTCGGAGTCAGAACATACTCCTGCTTGTCCGTGTAGCCATAGTTGTTCTTGGCGAGGAAGATGCCAGACACAGGATTGATCTTGCCATTCTGCATATAGTTCTCCCACAATTCTTCCATAACACCGTAGGCTTTCAGAACAACGGCTTGGTAGCTATCATCTCTATAAGTCCCGTTCCTCCAAGTCAACAGAGTCGATCTATGGATCTTCAACGCATTACAAAGTCCTGCCACAGTCGGCTTCATATCGTTGGAGAAGCAGTGGTCGAAGTACCACTCGATGCGATCCGTCACGGCGTTAATATCGTTGAGATCCACGAGAGGCATATTCGCGATAGTCAGCGCGTGACCGAGATACTTGGAGTTGTCGCCAGGCTGAACATACTCCTGCCCGAAGTTAGCGAGATCGGGACGGTTGCGAGTTGGTTTTTGTACCGGGAGATTCTGATCGTCCTCGGGTTTGCGTTTAGGCGGTCTACCTGTAGGTCGTTTTACTATTTCATCCATAAAAATCCTCCTTGTAGTTGTGTAGTGCTGTGTAGTCGTAAAAAACGCCAATTTCTTATATATATATAATTTTCATTTTTTATTTATTTACTATTTACTCTTTATAGACGACTACAAGACTACAAAAGAATAAAATAATAAGAAAATCGATAGCATATGGGTATTTCGGGCGTAGTCGGGTATGTAGTCGTCTACGTAGTCGTGTAGTCGTCTCTAAGGCTATAAAAGCGCTTCTTGCGCGGTTTTCCGTCCACACGAACAGATTTTTCAACCGACTCGTAGTGCTTCGCGCTCACACGGCGATACTCCGAATGGAATTTAAGACTCGTCTCGGGCTTGTAGCCATTGCCCGCGCACCAAGCCACATAGTCGGAGTAAGCCTGTTGATAGTCGTACTCGCGGGGGCGATAGTCGGACTCCTCCCAGAACACGAGAATCGGGTTGCTTGAACGCTTGAAATCTTGGATAAGCGCGGTCTGATCGTTGGTCTCGGTGAAGTAGCCCACAGCGCGAAGGAGCTTGTAGCCCTCGTAAGCCCAGTTAAAGATACCGCCCGACTGTAGCTCGACGAGTAATTCGTTCAGAATATCGATGTTCTTGGGCTTCTGATACGGGTCGTTCGGGTCGGGGTTGTCCACGAAGGAAACCTTGAAATCTACCATAATAAGACGGCGAGTAAGACCCTCGGATGTATCGCCCGACGATAGTTGCGAGTTAGTCGCCCACACGAGTTTGGTACGAGTAAGGAACGTAACGAAGTCCTCGCCCTTGTAACACGCGGACTGCGGTTCGCCAGAGATAACGGATTTGATTATCTCCTCGGCATCGCGTAAGTCCGAACGAATTTCTCCCGCGATGTTAAGGATAGCCTCGCGGAACTGTATGCGTTGGAATTTATCGAGCATACTGCGCGGTGTTAGGTTTGCCACCGTGGGATGTCCGCAGAATAGTTGTCGCAGGATTTCGAGGTATTTGGATTTACCGTTCGAGCCGTTGCCAGAGAGGACGAAGCCCTTCTCGTGAGAGTTATTCTGGAACAGGACGTAGCCTGGGATGAGTTGTAATAGTTCCGCAGACCTCGGATCGCCCGCCGTGATATCGTCGACGAAGCGAGACCACGAATCGTAGGTGGCGTCGGGATTGTACGGATAGTTGGCTTGAATGGAACAGTAGTCGTTGGGATTGTGATCGCGGAACGTGCCTGTTTCGAGATCGAGAGTCCCGTTGATGAAGTTCCACACGGGTTGCTGATTGAACGTAATGTCGTCGCGCATAGCGCGGACTTTGGTTAGGTTACAGACAGCGTTTACCCGTTGAGCCGTAGAAAACACCCCGTAAGCGCGGTCGGCGTAAGATTTGATTAGAGTATCATCGACGCGAGTCCACACACCGTGGGAGTACTCGTAGAAGCCGACCTTGGGAACGAAGACGAGCTTGTGCTTGCTGAGAATTTCGTCCGTAATGATATTCTCGGGTGGAGCCGTAGTTGCTGATTTCAGCAGGGATTTCAGCGCGTTGTCGTTCCATCGGTTTGTGTTTCGGATAGTCGAGAAAATGTTTTCGAGTTCGGTACGCTTGGTGTGTCGTGCGACGGTATAGATAAAGCGTTCGAGATCGGCGAACTCGGTGAATCGGGTTGCGATGTACGAGATGCCGTGTTCGGCGTGAGCGATGATCTGAGAGAGATCGCCACCCGCAGCGAAGTACTCCGAAACGTCGTGGTACGGCGGTGGTACGGTTCCGACGATGAACGGAATACGGTTTTGAGTTAATATTTCCGACATAGACTGCGCGAAGTTGTCGCCCGCGTGAGTGCGGGAGTCGTTGTCGTAGACGATGAACACGGATTTGAATTTCCGCGCCACGGAGAGTACGACGGGTAGTTGTTCGCGCGAGAATCGTCCCGTGATGGCTGACAGGACGGGATAACCACGGATTTCGAAAGAAACGGCGTCGAAGTAGCCCTCAGCGATAACGAGAGTGTCGGAGGCGCGGTTTAGGGTTTGAAGTCCCCACGGAAGATGTTGAGAATATTCGTCGCGACGTTGTTTCATATACTTGGAGTCGGGGAAAGCCCCGCCCGGTAAAGCGCGAGTAGCGTAGTAGCATACGTAGCCGTTGGCTCCCGAGAAGTATGGTAAGAATAGCCGTCCGCGTAAAGGCCCGTCCGTAACACGACCGATGAGAAGTCGGGATATGTCGTCGTCGGAAAGTCCGCGAGAGTGTAGATAGTTGTGGTCGTCGTCGGTGAGCTGAGTATTATAGTACGCGGTCTGCGCGTTGAGATGGTTAGTATAGTCGAGCCACGCCTGGGTATCGGTGTTGCCGTCCGAGGGTACGCCTGTGAGTCGGGCGAGTTCGCGAATGGCTACACCACGGTCGCCGTGATGGTTGAGAGTCGCGCATAGTTCGATAACGTCGCCACCAGAACCGAGAGCGAAGTCGTAGTAAAAGTCGTCGTAGACGACGAACGACGTGGGATTGGTAGCGCCGTCGCGTAAGGGTGAGATACAGCGATCCCCGGATTTCGTAATCGGTAGTCCGTATTGCTGTGCGAAAGTGACACAGGAAATGCGGGATTTGATTAGTTGGATGTCGTACACGGTTGTGTCGCCTCCCCTGTGATTATCTCGGAATAAGGTAGTTTAAGAATGTGATCGCAGAGTGTGTGCCACTCGGTGAGTTTGTGGTTACGCCGAGCGTGATAGATGTTGTGTAGGACTTCGTAGTTGAGACACACGGTTCTGCGCTGATTGTATGACGACGGTAATAGTTGTATTAGTTGCTCCCACGCGGTTTTGTCGCCCGTATCGAGGTATTCGTGACGCCAGAGATTGAGCGTGTTGATTGTGTCCTCGAAGATATTCAGACTCCACGGAGTGAGACGGTCGACGGAAAAATCGTCGAAGGTGAACTCGTGGGCGTGGATTTTGTGCATAGTCGAGCAGGAATTGGTTGTAGTGCCGACCTTGTAAGTGTCGAACTCCTTCCACCAGTACAGAGGCGCGGTGATCGTAAGATACACGGGGATCATACGACGGAATTTCGCGTGGTCGGAACCCGCGCGTGAAAGTTTGAGCATAAGATTGAGATCGTTGTCGCCGATAACCATAACAGAGCCACTACCACTGTCGTAGCCGACCCAATCCTTTTCGCTATCCTCAAAATCATCCGACCAATACGTATCCGACTTATCCCACGACTCCATAGGATTTCGCATACCTTCGATGATGATACTCCACTGATCGGGAGAAGCTGTGACGGTTCGGTTAATCGTTAGCATCGTTCTTGGTTCCTTTCTTCTGGGTTCTGAGGTAGATATCCTCATCGGTTTCGATGGTGCGGAAGATGTATTGGCACTCCACGCACTCGCGGTAGCGAAGGATGTGGTCGGCTTTTGCGCGAGTATTTATTACTTGCGTTTTACCGTTACATTTAGGGCAAGTCATAGACAATTACCTCCGTTTGCTACAAGCAGCCCACACGACGATGAGCGCAATTTCGGTAAGAAGTGTGGCGATAACGCCGACGAAAAAGGGATGAATATACACGGTTAGGCTCCTCCTCTGTAATCTTTGATGTATTTATTGGCTAAATCCACATACCACGACCGATCGATTTGGTCGATGGTAAGGTTATTTTTGTTATCGATGATACAGGACTCGGGGAGTCCTCCGATCTTACCGACTGTACCATCGGGTTTGACTTTGACGAGAGTCCCCATATTTGGGTTCAGTGAAGCGTAAACGCGGTTTACACGCTGAACCTCAGCGCGCGGCCCCGCGTAGCAGTCCCACGTAAAGCGCGGTGTAATGAGCTTGTTGTCCGAGCCACGGAAGCGATTGTTTTTCTGCCACTGTTTCTTACGATCCTCGAAGTCGGGTGGAACGCGATGGACGGACTTATAGCCACCGCCAGCCTTGGCGATGATTTGGAACTTGGATATATCGGTACATTGATATATTGTTTCCTCGACAGGTGTTCCGTGAACGAAATTGGCGATAACAGCATCCTTGACGATGGTGAAATCGTTGTTTATCTTCCACGCGCCCTTCTCTGCGACGCCGTAGTTAAGATAGCCACCGACGGTTTTAACGTGATCGTTTGTGTCTACAAAGAGTAAATTGTTTACGTCTTTGATATAGACCTTCTGAATCTCATCCGTTTCGAGTTCGAAGCGTGTACGTTTCTCCCACGCAGCGCAGATCGCATCGACCTTCGGAAGTTCCGATTTATCTACGGAATACATAAGACCATCGGTATTGAAGTTCAGAAGTTTCAGCGTCTTACACTCTGTGAGAAGTTCTATAACAAGTTCTGTTAGGAACAGTTGTCCCGAGATTCGCATCGACCGAGCGTTCCGAGGGTCGTACAGGTCGTTCGTGGGCTGATCCATCGCCCCGGAAGTGACGTTCAGAGGGTTTTTCAGCGTATTGGCGGTTTTCTTATCGCCTCTACGTTTTGCTTCCAAACGCTCGTTTTTCGTGTTCCGATACTTGTTCGGGTCGGCACAGTTACGAGAAATGTAGTTGTAAAGATCGAGCAAGCTCGGGTACAGGGAGCTTACGTCGCGGTTCTGAATGACACGGGTTGCGGTGGCAGCCTCGTAATACTGAGTGAGTGAGCCGTGAACGCCACCCCAAGCGTAGGTGCAGGGACAGCCACCGACGACGATATCGAGTTTGCGCTTGAACAGCACGTCGTCTGGGATAGACATATCTCGAATCTGCATAAAGAAATCGAGAATTTCGTTCGGAATGAGGTAAGTCCGTAGGTTATCGGGATAAGTGTATTCCCTACCGTCGTCACGCTCGACGTAGGTAGCACCGAGGTACTTCGCCGTGAGTCGAGCGTTGGTACAGTAGAGAGCCTTGGCCGCCGACAGGTCGCACATACGACCGAGGTCGATTTTGCAGTCGAGATAGTTTTTCCGCATAGTGAGTAGTTTCGTGGTAGCACGAACGTCCCACTTACAGTAATAAATGGTTTGCTGAATTTCTCCGCGAGTCAGAGGACGATCGATGTTGAAGTCGACCTCGGTTTCCTCGATGTTCCACCCGAGATGGGCTTCGATGTGTTTCAGCGAGGTTCCGACTTGGGTGTCGTCCATAAGGTCGAACGAATCGAACCAGAATCGGTTTTTCCGTATGAACCAATGCTCCCACCCAGGGCGCTCGTCCTCGATGATAAAATCACTGATTTGTTTTACCAACGTCGGATCGGCGCCACAGCAGATGGCTTTCCAGATGTGGTTATCGTAGTGTTTGTTGTTGAACCCACAGAATATAACATCGGTCTGAGCCATAAGATCCCGAACGCCGTTGTTATCGTTGTGATACACCAACCACTCGTTGCGAGAGATATCGTAGAACACAGAAATCCAATCGTATTTGAATGTTTCAATATCACCAACGATTATTCTCATCTTAGTCCCTCTTTTTTCCGCGCCCGTTTCTGAAATACGCGGCGTAGTAGTCGTGGTCTTGACGATAGGCTTCCTGTCGCTTCCTTCGAAGTTCCTCGCGAAACTTGGTGTACTCGATGTACTTCTCGCAGATCGAGTGACATCCGAGCTTGCGATCGGGACAGTCTTTACACGGTGATTGCAATTTCTAACGCCTCCTCTACACTGTGAGCGCACCCTGCGATAGCACCTGCTCTACGCATTGCGTCCAAGAATTTTTGTTGATCTTCGCGGGGTTCCTCGCCCGGAAGTTTGACTTCGATATAAAAAGCCTTACCATCTGAGCAACGATGTCCCCAGATGTCAGCCTCGCCGTGGTGTCCTATGTTTACGATAGAGCCATACTTGGTGTAGAACTGTCCTACCGTGTGGTTACGAGCTACGCAGCCGTTCTGACATAGAGCCACGATAATTTTGTTTTGTAATGATGTTTCGGGGTTAATAAAGACCGCCTCCATTCTTGTAATGGTGGCGATCTGTGTCGCTCTGTTAATAACCGATAGTCCAATCGGGGTGACGAATGTCGAACGCATCGCCACACTGAATGATATCGGGATAGTTGCTCATAGAAATTTGTTTTGCGTACTTGTCGATCTCGTATGCGAAGTATTTCACATTCGTAAAGCCCATCGCATCCAAGCAGTAGCGACCCGTACCGATGCCGTCGTACATAGACAGAACCACGATCTCCTCATCCCTCGGAACGTCCTTCAACGCGCCATTCAGAATGTGGATAATAACCTCTGCCGTCCAACCATTGCCGAGACCCTTGTATCGTTGAGCGTTGCTAACGTTGCGAGTATATCCATCTGGGAGGGTTTGAAGTCTCTCGCACTCAACAGGTGTTAGTTTGCGGATGATATAAAACCCATCTGCAAGTTTAATCGGGTATTGCTTGCCCCTGACCTCAATAAAGCCGTTTTCTACTTTGTAAACTTTCGCATTATCAGTATTGTAATATTCTGCTTTGTCGATAACTTTTGGAGTATGCGCAGTCACAAAAGCGTTTGTTTTGCTATCTGGGAATTTTACCACCGTTTCTTGTGTGGAGGATTTTTTAGCATCGCGTAATACGCATCGTATTGAGTTATCGTTTATTACTATGTCGCTATTTCTTCTCGGCTCATAATCTATAAACTCATACGGCACGGCATACAATCCTGTTTTGGCGCCCTCCCCGCCACCATTCGCGGTAAGGTTTACGCTCTTACCCTCGATTGAGTAAACGCGTTTTGCTTGACTTGTGGATAGCTCCCCGTTAGGGCGAGGCATACCTCCAACACGGATAGGTTCGGCAACCATACTATCGGTTTGCGCTGTCGTCAAAGCGTTGGCTTTAGGTTCACCGTTACTTTCGTAGCGCTTCTTCCATTTACCACCCTCTTGACGACCACGCCAACCTATACCGACAGGCTCAACGACCATAGTTCTTTGTGATCGTTCCAACGTGTTCCACGCGACAGCACCGTTATAACTTGCTGTCAAACAGAAAGACTTGTCGTTGTCGGTTAGATCTGAACCCGACTCCAATATATCTCGCAACAGAATACCTCGATCTTCGGGCTGATCCACTTGCCAATTAAAAGCATAGAAGCGTTGGCGGTTTTGGGCGCTCACAAGCGCGGAGTTTATATACATTAGATCCACACCAAGCTCACGACTGATCTGATCTTTGATTGGTTGTGCTGCCGATTTGTTGTTTTCATAGAGGAATAAGTCGGGCTTGAATTTCTCCTTGGCGATAAGGTAGTTTTTGAATAACTCCCAACCTAACCCCTCTGCCTCTGTTTCTCGGTTGTTTTTCTGAGCAATAGACCAAAAGGTACAAGGACTACCGCCCATAAGAATCTTTATCATCTATCGTTTTCTCCCTCTCATAACTTTCGCCGCCCAAAACGCAGGATTCTTATAACCCCTTTGTTTGCCGAGCTTCACGAGATCTTCGAAGCTCTGCGCTCTCCCCTGTTCAATGCGGGCGACTTTCATCATCTGTTCCAAACGAGCCGTTTCCTCGGCGGTAATTCGAGCAAGTTCTATGTCCTCGTGTGCTTGGATCTCTCTCGGATGCAGAGGATACTCAGCACCACAGTACGGACAAACGGGAGCCGTTTTGAATGTCATATAGCACTCGGGACAGCACCGAATGTAGAAATCGCCGTTGTCGTTGAGAGATTTCCGTCGTGGGACAGGTCGTTCGAGCGACCACTCTCGGGGTTCGTCTGGGACACCTACCCGTAGGTAATTTCCTACGAAATCCAAAATTTTGGCGGTTTTACCCGGTAGGTATCTCATACAACGCATCATTTGTTGAATCCCGAGAGCCACGGAATCAGTCGGACGGAGTAGCATACAGCACGTTACTTCGTCGATTGAGATTCCTTCTGCGATAAT
>JAGBRZ010000151.1 GCA_017632155.1 Clostridia bacterium | reverse complement strand
CAGAGCATGTTGGAAGACGGACACTACGTTGTATTGATATCGAGGGAAGAAGAACTGTGGATACTGAACTACGAATACTCAGACCTGTGCAACCGGAACGATGTTGTATTCATGTCCAGGGAAGAATTCGAAACGGAGTATTTTTCAAGGAGCGATGACGAAGACGATGACGATGGAGACGATACAGAAATCGTGAACTCCGTCAACTCTTGGAAGCAGGTATTGTACAAGGACGGATGGCACGAGGAGAGCAATGATGGAGAACAATAAGAACATTGACGAGATCGAGTTCATGGATATTGTTGTTGAAATCCCGAAGAACACTGCTTACATGACGATAACCGCGACAACATACGAAGACGGAGAACCTGTCAAAGTCAGTGGCAAATTCGGTCCTGCCGATATCCGAGAATGCGTACAGAACTTCGAAGCCACCATAGCCGGAGAATATCCGAAATTCGTTATAACTGAAGAGGGCGAGAAATGGTTAGATTGGAGAGACGATGAGTGACTATAGCGAACTGGTAAAAGCGTTGAGGTGCTGTGTTAGTCCCGGTTGCCAGGAATGTGCGTACAAAAAACATGACAATTCAAAAGAAACATGCATATCCGTTATGGTAGGGGATGCCGCCGATGCCATAGAGGAACTGACCGAGAGCAACAACGCATTACACGAAACCGTAACGAACCTGTTAAACACGATAAGGGATATAGGTAAATGGATAAGCGTTGAGGACGAACTTCCGAGGCATAACGCCGTTGTAGTGGTTTCCGATGGCAAGCGTTCATGGGATGTAGGTCAGTATCATTTTTTGGTCGATGCTGATGACAGGACGAGATGGTGGTGGAAAAAACACACAACAAGAAAGGTGCTGTGGTGGATGTACAAGGAAGATGCCATTCCTGATCCGCCGAAGGGAGCGGAGAAATGAAAGACTATAAGAAACTGGTGGAAGCGTTACGGCATTGTAATGGGACAAGTTTTATGACTTGCCGGGAATGTCAATATAATAATAGCATGGTGTCTTGCATATACAAAATGCTACAAGATGCCGCAGATGCTATTGAGGAGTTGCTTTCTTTCGCACATTATGTTGCTGACAAAGTGACCATGAGTGATGAAGATTGGGAAGATTATCACGAGGCTTTTGCTGAAGTTTCGTGCAGAAAACTCGTTAAGCTTGGAATCGTATCTGTAGATAATGACGCATATGTTTACAGGCAGAACAACGATATTGGGGTGCAGGAATGAGCGTAGTATTAAACATTCCTATGCCAGACAGATGTTGCGATTGCGATTTGGAATACGATTGCGTTGCGTGTGGTATAACTGGAACACGGCATTATAGAACAGGAGTCGATTTTGACCCTTCTAATCAACGGCATGATGATTGCCCTATTATCTGCCAACTCCCAGAAGGACATGGGCGGCTGGTGGATGCGGATGCACTGTTGCGAGACATCGAGAAATACCATGTGAGCGAGGGCAAATTTCAGCATTGGCTTGAATTGCAGCCCACCATCGTCCCGGCAGAAAGGAGGGAAACATGAAAATAGTTTGGAATGGAATGGATTTAGTTGTCCTTGTCATAGGGGCCATTTGCCTCCTATTGTGCGGGTTGGGATTAGTGGCATCGGCCATATGCACAAAGATTAAAGAGCGGAGGAAGAAAAGACATGAGCGAACTGATAAGGCGTGAAGATGCTATCAAAGCAATATTTCGAGAACCGTCCTATACAGACCCGTACAACATACTGATGGAGGTACGGGACAGAATAAATGCGTTATCCGCCGCCTCCCCGTGGCACAGGGTGGAGGAGAAACTTCCACAGAGTGGCGAAATAGTCATGATTTACGATGGGGCTATTGGATTTGGATGTCACGAAAAAGGAGTATGGGAATGGATTGATACGTTTGAAAGCGGTCCGGCAGAAGTCACTCATTGGATGCCACTGCCGGAGCCACCGAAGGAGGACGCATGAAACGAGTAACGAGAGTAAAGCTACGGGGTAAACCCTTGGACGAGGATTGCCGCAAGTATGGACGGCCAGACCCGTATCAATTTGGATCGAGCGACAAACGGTGTTTCTGCACGGGAATATGGAACCTTATGTATGAGGACTTTGAGGATAAATGCCGAGAGTGTACCGCTTGGAATGGCAACGCAGAGCCACCGAAGGGGGTGTGAAAATGAAGTACATAGCTATTTTTGACATTCCTGACGATTGCACAATCGGTTGTGCCGTTGCGAAGATTGCAAAAAAAGGTAAGGAAGAATACACGGACAAGGATTTCACTTGGATATACGCAGATGTTGAACCGTTGGCGAAGGACAAAGAAGAAGTGTTTGATCGCTTCAAAACGGTTGAAAGGGTGTTGCGTGACGCTGGAATCTCATGCGCTTATGATATGCCCGGTTTTTGGAGCCATGACAAGGAAAAATACCATGTGATAGCCACAAAATACCACAAGGGATATCAACAAGCGTTGACGGATGTCGAGAAAGAAATCAGGAAACGGTTTGGATTTGCCGAGATGGAGTATCTTAACCTGTCACCATTTCACGATCTGCCACAGGAGCCGCCGCAGGAGGTGCAAGAATGAAAGGCAATGAAGTGAAGCAAAGCGATATTGAAGTTTGGAAGACTAATGGCAAATTCCCTGTTTCTTGCCGTTTGTGTGGTGAGGTATGGCTTTTCAGCAGCGAGTATTATTCCAAAGAGGATTTCATTGGTTGGGAATGTCCATACTGCACTGCAAAAAAGGGTTGTACACCAAAGGGAGAGCAGGAATGGGCAATCTGATTGATCGAGAGGCAGCCTACAATGTACTGACAGAGTATTATCGTCAGCGATTGACCATCCAACACGAAGCGTTAAAAGAAGCCCTGAGTTTGGTCCCTACCGTGGAAGCGGAGCCTGTTGTCCACAGTTGGTGGATTCCACATCCTGGATACCGGGATTGGGATATCTGCTACGCTTGCGGCACAGGCACGAAGCGCAGAGAATACGGTCCTGTCGAGAACAACAGGGAGTGGGTCACAGAATACGGCTACAAGTATTGTCCCCACTGCGGAGCAAGGATGGACGGAAAGGATCGGGACAATGAATAATCTTAAACTATGCCCGTTTTGCGGAGGAAAAGCAGAACTGATTATTGTTCCCGGCTATTTCAAACAAGGTCTGTCACCCAACGGATGGCTTGTGAAATGCTTGAAAGGGTGTTGTAATCAAATGCCCTTCATGTCAGACCATGATGCCATTGAAGCATGGAACAGGAGAGCAAAGGAGAAGGACAATGGACAATCTTAAACCATGCCCTATTTGTGGGAGCAGAGCTAAATGGTGCATATCATCGAATCGAAAGCACAGATTAGAGTATGGCATAAACTGCTCAAACCCGAAATGCGGATGGTCATATGCGTACACCGTGTTTAACAGCCGCGAGAACGCTATGGCAAATTGGGAGAAAAAAGTCAGTGACGAATTGCAGTTGCAAGAATGGTCAAAAGACCTTGCCCCGTGTGAATGTGGAGCAAAGCCGAGTCTCGTCTTTGAATATTACGGAGTGCTTGGCGGTGCGTGGTTCGTTAGATGCCGCAGATGCGGAAAGCTCCAAACGGGGTTAGATACAAAGGAACATGCTGTCACGGCATGGAACAGGAGAGCGAACGATGCGGATAATTGATGCGGATGCGCTTATGCCTAATGCGGAATACAAGGGAAAGAACGATTTCGTCAGCGCACAGGATATAGCTAATGCTCCAACAATCGATGCCGTGCAGGTGGTGCGTTGCGGAGAATGCCGACACAGAATCACAGCGCACGGGATATCCGATGGGTGGGTGCTTTGCTCAAAGCCGTACACGGAAAGAGGCAATGCTATGCACCGAAACGATTGGTTCTGCGCTGACGGTGATAGGAAGACAGATGAGCCTTGACAAAGCAATCGAACACGGCAAGGAACACAGAAAGCCGTACAGAGGGTCGAAAGCCATTGACAAGACATGCAGGAACCACGGCGGATGCGATTGGTGCAAAGAGAACAGGACTATCTCAGACAAGAGGAGAGCGCCTGTTGAAGAGGACGAAGATTGGACAAGGGAGGAAGAGTAAAATTGGACAGTGTAAGTCATCCTGAGTATTACCAGGGCAAGCATGAATGTATTGAGCTTATGAGGGCGATGTTCGGAGACGATGCCGTCATAGGTTTCTGTAAATGCAACTCCTTCAAGTACCGTTTCAGAGCCGGGGAGAAGGAAGGGTCGAGCCGGGAGGAAGACATGGCAAAGGCCGCTTGGTACGAAGATTATCTCATGATACTGCTGGGGAGCAGAGAATGACCTACGGCGATCTTATCCGGCAGCAGATGCGGACCGATGAGGGGTTGGCTAAAGTATTAGCCGAGTTCTCAATAGGATGCCTGTCAAAGCTGGTTGCAGAAGGTGAGATATCGCAGCCGAAGAGCGGATGGGCAGAGGTCAAAGAGAAGATACGCAAGATGCAGCTCAAAGTTATCAAAACGGAGAACAGATGAAGAAGAAATCCAAGAAGGAAGAATACGAATACGCACTGCCTACGATACCGTTCGTAAGATTTCAGCTGAACATCATGGGACCTGACGGCATAGAAGTCCAATACCCATACGGGTGGGTGAATCCTCAGAAGGTAGTAAACCTTGAAACAGCTATGGAGAGGATGGACTATCTGTTGGGGTTTTCCGAAATTTACGATGATGTTGTTGTCTTCAACGGAGACACGGTAGTACCCAGGTCCGGTATTTACAGCGGTACGTTCGAAGTGATTGGCGAGGCTCAGATATACGATTTCACCAATGGGAAGGAATACTTCTCCGATCAGAACTTCGAAAAGCTTGTTCAGTGGTGCGAGGAATATGACAGGAAGGGAGGAATAGACGGCGGTGCTGAGTAAACGGGAGATACTGATAGATGACAAGGGACGAATCGAAAAACTGAATGATTTTGTCCAGCTTCACAACCATTACGGATACGATCTGAGCAGCGAGGACATTGCTCTGATCCTGAAAACCCTTATTGATTTGTTGGAAGGAGCTATCAACAGGAGTGGAAAAGAATAATATTGCAGAATCACTGCGTAAATATGCAGAACTGCCTGAGATGAGCGTAATGCTTCAATGTGTGTTGTCTGAAGCAGCGGCAACGATAGATAGTCTGGTGGCTGAAAGGGATAATCTTCGCGATGAGGTGCATATTCTCCATAGGGAGTTAGAAAGCCGTGAAGATAAAGTATGACGATTCAAGAGAAGAAATAGATGTAGGTTGTATTTACGCTGATAATTGTTTCGAATGCCCGTTCTCAGATTGCATCTGTCAGGCGGACGAAATGGGCATCCAGGGCGAGGAACTTCAGCAGAGGCGGATAGGAGTACGGGAGAAAGCTGCTTACATAAAGAAGCTTCGTGACGAAGGGATGAAGATACAGGATATCGCATCCAGTATGGAGTGGCCATCGAAAGTAGTAAGAAGGTATTTGATTATAGCAAAACAGGAGGAGAAAAAGAAGGATGCTGAATAGGATGGATGCCGGAAGGCTTGACAGGGCAATCAAGTTTATGGAGAGCGGAGCGTTCGCTCACGTAGGTACAGAGACGAGCGATGAGGTAGCTACCATCCTCGCCGTCCTGTACGATTACAGGAGAGAGATCACAAGAGGAGAAAGGAAACAGCGTGTCATATCTCAATAAGGCTCAGAAGGATACTCTAATCTCGTTGGGGGGCGTTACCTCCTTCTGCGAGGAATTAGCAACCACAGAATGGATAAAGGACGATGCGGACAAGCAGAAGCTCCTGACGGCTCATAAGTTGGTCATGGAGGTAATGCAGAGCCTTGAGAAGGACATCGATGAGGATCAGCTGCGTGGCATCATACGGTACGCCAATAACTGCGCTCTGATGGTCATGCCGAAGACCCACCCAGGCTGCAATGCCGACCTGGTAATCGTCAACAGGGATACGGTCTCCAGGATCGTGAGTGATTCCCTCGCTGAATGTTGGTTCTGCGAGAAGAAGGGTAATCAGATCAAGAACTGTCAGATGCGGAAGGACCTTCTTGAATGCGGTGCGGTAGGCGGAGACGGAGAGTGTCCGTATCAGAAGTAGTCAATCGTGTTTCACCGAAATTTGATTCAATAAAGGCAATTTTCGGTTTAAAAGTGTGAACAAACTCAATATTTTAAGTAGGCAGTAATTCCCAAGCTGCCTACTTTTTATTTCTAAAAACGCAGGTGATATCTGGCTTTTACCGATTTTCAGATAAACCATAAATAGTCCTATAAAACGGTCTGAAATGGGTGTGTTTATGTGCAGTTTCGTGTGCAGTTTTTTGTCAGAAGTGGCACTGTAGTGCCATATCTGTCTAAATTGCGCCAAATCTGTCTAAATCGCTTATCGAAAAACAATAAAAAATAATTAAAAAGTGTCGATTTCTCGACACTTTTATCAATTTGGCGGAGACGGTGGGATTCGAACCCATACAACTTGACGGTATATCGTCATATTTTAAGCTTCGTGTGCAATTCGTGTGCAGTTTACTTGCCAACAATCCTCTCAAAATACCCATCAATCTTTTTATCGACAGCTTCCCGTTCGGCGGAAAAGGTGTGCTGATACACTCGCTTCATTGTATGGGGAGTCTTCCATCCTCCTCGTTCCTGGGCGTACTTCTCAGGTACGTTCAGCATCGCCATGACGGAGGCGTTCATGTGCCGGAGCTGATGGAAGGTCATTTTTTCGACACCTGCTGCCTTGAGTATCCTCTTAAAACGGAACAGGATCGCATCACTGCTTCTGGTCTCTATGTATCCGTAGCCGTTCTTATAGGCATCCGTCCTTTTAATAAGCTTCATAATGTACGGAGGAATAGCCAGCTTACGTGTCCGCTCGTATGCTTTGGTAGCCTCTTTATGTACAGGCTGCCCATCGATCTGCACAACCGATTCCTGTATAGTAAGTATTCCGTCATGTATTGAAGTGATATTTATTCCACGGATTTCGGACACGGAAAGCGATAACCAAATTGCAAGCATGGCAGGAAGTTCTATGTCCGTGCCTTTTATCGCCTTGATCACATCCTCGACAGGAGGGAGTTCTATAAACTTCTTCTGTATCTTCGGAAGTGAGACACGGAGCCGTATATCGGGGTCGGCTTCTGCCAATGCTCCTGAGATGAGTCCGTAGAAGTTATGGACCGTCTTGGCGGATTTAGTGACGGACAGCTTTCTGATCTCGTCCTGCATGACCTCAGAGGTCAGGTTCTTTATAGGTATGGCCGCAAGCAACCGTGACAGGTAATACTCCTGCATCTTCCTGTATCCTTGGATGGTGGAAGGGGAGAGGACACCATCCCTTCCTGAGATGTAATTTTCGACAGCTTCGCCTACGGTCAACCCTATCAGTTTACTTCTACGCTTCTTTTCCTGCCATTCTATAGCAAGAAAGTTAGCTTTCCGCTGCGTGTCGGCAGTGAATGACTTACGCTTCCCTGTATCAGAATCATACACCTGCACCCTCCACTTGCCGGAAGGGAGTTTTACTGCAGTTGCCATATACCTCCTTTAATTGTCCAATAAACGGCATTGATTAGTCAGGATGTTGTGATAGTATATAATCATTCTTAAGAAAGGGGTTACTGCAATGGACGATTACGTTGTTGAGATGATTGAGACTTTGTGTGAAGAGCAGCTCAATCTCTTTCTTGCCTATTTAACAGGTATCTCAGATAGTCGAGAAGAGATTCCATGTTCTGATCGTTGAGTTGGGATACCATCCTGGAGAACTCCCTCAAGGGGTCGGACGAAGCCTTAACAGGTTTCACCGACTCTTTTTTAATATCATTTTTAGAAACAGGGTCTTCTTTTTTGTCACCGCTAATAAGCCAATCAACAGATACTTCAAGCAAGTAAGCAATCTTCCTGATCTTATCCATTGACGGCATATGCCCTTGACCCAGGTTACGCATTGTTCCAGAAGGAATATCTGCTTTCCGCTCCAGCTCTGCCATGCTGTTTATACCTTTTGACCTCATCAAGCTTATTATCCTGTCTCTCATTTTTTAGCCTCCATGCTCTTCAGATATGTTAAGTAGTGTATTGCGTTTTCAAACTGCTCCGGCGAAAGTCCTTCAAGTATAGAATAGATTTTCTTTCGTTTCATCGTTATTTCGGAAGACTCTTCGGCTTCTGCTGTGTCTGTTTCTCCTGTCAAAAGGAATTGCACTGAAACATCGAGTGCTTCTGCAATCTTAACAAGGTTTCCAGATGTTGGTGTATGACCATACCTAATGTTTCTTACCGTTCCTGGAGAAACACCTGCTTTTCTCTCTAAATCAGCGATAAAACGAATTCCTTTAATTGACATTTCATTCAATATTCTTTCGTACATAAACACCTCCACAAAATAATGCCAAATATATCAGAATAAACTATTGACAATCGCAAAGTCTTGCGATATACTATCCCACGAAGGGTCGAAATAAACGTTTTCCACCCGATCGGCAGGACGGTATGTCTATAGATGCATATAAACTATACCACCTCCTGCCAAATATGTCAAGAATGTTAAGGAGGTAAAAATGAATTTTGAAGCTGTTCCGGCAAATATCCTGCGCCATATGCGTATGCTGGATATCTCTATGAAACAAATGGCGGCATCGCTTGGAATGAGCGAGAGGAATCTATATCGAAGATTCCAGAAACCTGGAGACTTTACCTTGGAAGAAGTCAAAAAGGTCTGCAATGAATGCGAACTGAGTTTGATCGAGTTATTAGGAGGAATCTGATGAGGAAATCACAATGCGACACGATTATTGATCACATCGACAAATACGGAAGCATCTCATCGTTGGAAGCTTTCCGTGAATACAATATCACACGATTGGCGGCGAGAATTCACGATATCGAAGCAAAAGGAACGAAAATAGACAGAAGCACCGAAGTGTACGAGAACGAGTCAGGAGAGACGGTCCGGTACACGAGATACAGGAGGGCATCCTGATGGGCGATCCTGTATGGCTTACGGCGCAGGAGGCCAAGGAGAGAATCCTAACACTGAAAATCGGCGGATGGTTGCTGTTCGGGATCGTTATTCTTTGTGGGATATGGTTAATCCTCAGATGGAAGTACGCCGAGGACCGAAGGAAGAAGGAAGCGGAAAACGCCAAAGAGCGCATCAGGGTAACGAAGAACTTGGGGCATGTGATGACATTGGTCATGGAGCAGGACGGAGCATGGAAAGAACAATACTTCATCCTCAAGAGGAAGTACGATGTATTGGAAGCCCACTGTCAGAACTTGGAACAGACCCTTGCATCCGCTGAAGCAGGTAAGTTTATTCCAAAGGAGATCGTATAATGATAATCCTTCAAGACAAAGAAAAAGCCGCAAAGCTCCGCCGAGAATTAGCAGCAGAGCTTTCGAAGAAAAAACCTGATCCGGAAGAAGTTAAGAGGATTCGAAACGAGATTTACGAAGCCGGGTTTAGAAGTGCAGTAAGATATTCAGAACTTGGGTAGATAATATGCCGCTACTAAGAAATTTTTCCTCACATGAGGTGGACATGGAGCCTGTTTTCCAGGAAAACAACGAAGAACCCGTTTGTCCGATATGCGGAAATCCGCCTGAATGGTTGTACGTGGACGAGTGGGGAGAAGTAGTCGGATGCAGTGTGTGCTTATCTGTGAAATACTTGGACGATATGTAAGGGAGTGTGCTGATGAGCCTGGTAATTGAGCATTACGAAGATCGAGACACATGGGTTCGTAACAGAACCAGGGGCATAGGAGCCTCATCGGCTGCCTCTGCTATAGGCCAGAACCCTTACCAAACGAATGTAGAACTGTGGGAAATTCTTACTGGGAAGAGAGTTCCAAAGGAACTTATCGGAAACGAGGCCGTGGACTTTGGAGTCAGAGCAGAACCTGTTGTTAGGGATTTGTTTAAACTGAATCATCCAGAGATCAGTGTTGACTATCACCAGTATGACATACTCTATCAAGATTCTCTGCCGTTTCTCCGATGCACCTTGGATGGCGAATGCACGACAGATTCTCCCATTCGATTTGGAGCCACAAATGGAATCTTGGAATGCAAGACGGCTACGCCGAGAACAAAGGCCGATTGGGACAAGTGGAACGGAAAAATCCCGCAGAATTACTACATTCAGATTCTGCACCAGTTGGCGGCTACGGGTTGGGACTATGTTTGGCTGGTAGTTCTTCTTCGTGGACAGACGGAATGGATTTACCGAGAGTTCTACTTTGACCGTGCAGATCGGGAAGATGACATAGCTGACCTCGTGAGGCAAGAGACGGACTTCTGGGGCTACGTTGAGAGAAACGAAGAGCCGGCGGAAAAGCTTCCGCTTATTTAACTAAGAAAGGATTGATTTTAAAATGGCACTGGAACTGAAATTAAGCGAAATCAAAGTTGCTCCTGTTCAATTCAACTACGAGGAGCTGAAGAAGGAAGTAGCTGAACGCACGAAGCCTTACAAGGGTCTTATCGTGGAAGAGGACTCCATCCCTATGGCAAAGACCGATCTGGCTAACCTTCGCAAACTGGAAAAGGCGATTGATGACCGCCGTAAAGCCGTGAAGAAGGAGTATAACGCTCCGTACATGGAGTTTGAGGCGAAGATAAAGGATATCCTGTCCGACATTCAGGAAGCCGAGATGAACATCGACTCGCAGGTAAAGGCTTTTGAGAAGCGTGTCGAGGACGAGAAGCGTAAGAAGATCGAGACATTCTACGCATTGGCTTTCGGTGAGCTGACAAGGGATGTAGACTTCGAAACCATCTATAATCCCAAGTGGCTGAACAAAGGCTACAAGATGTCCGACATCGAAGAAGAGATAGCTGCCCTGGCGAATGACCTGCGAGACAACATAGAAACCATCAAGGGTCTGAAGACATCCCACGAAGCATCATTGCTGAATATGCTGTTTCACACTCTCAATATCGTGGAAGTCATGAAGCAGCACAATGTCCTTACCGCATACGAAGAGAGAGCAAAGGCGGAACAGGCAAGGCTTGAAGCGGAAAAAGCAAAGGCCGAAGCCGATGACAAGGCATGGCGTGAAGAAGAGCAGAAATTGGCAGAGGAAACAGCAAAGGAAGAATTCGTTGTTGACACGCCGGAGCCGTTGCAGATCATCAAATTCTGGGTAGAGGTGAACGAGGAGCAGAAGTTCGCTCTTGGGAGCTTCCTCAGAGAGAACGGAATTAGGTACGGTAGCGTAAAATGATTGAAGTCATAGAGTGGAAATCGACAACCGACAAACCTGACGAATACGTTCCAATTCTTATCTACGTTCCGTCTTCTACCCCCGACCCGACAGTTCATGAGGCATACTACATGACAATCAATGGAGAGGGAACATGGAACATTGTCCATCCGATGTACGGTGGATTCGTGTCGGAGATGGATATCAGAGGGTGGGCGTACATGCCTAAAGGCATAGACCGCAAGTCTAACTAAGCATCGCAAGTAATCATCTAAATAGTGATCATATTTTGCTAATTTCAAGCAAGTATTGGTTTCTATTACTCAAATATTAGCAATCAGGAGGAAAACATGGCAAAAACCGCAGTTGCAACGCAGTCCCCGTCAAACTCATTGGCACAGAAACAGAAGCCGAAATTCTCTGTTGCCATTCAGAGTGACGCTTATAAGAACCTAATCAACAACACTCTGAACGATCCGAAGAGGGCATCAAGGTTTATCGCCAACATCACTTCGGCAGTGAGCGTGAACCCCACCCTTCAGGAGTGTGATGCAGCCACGATCCTGTCCGCCGGACTTCTTGGTGAGGCGCTTAACCTGAGTCCTTCCCCTCAGTTGGGGCAGTTCTACATGGTCCCCTACGATGACAAAAAGAGGGGATGCAAGGTTGCCCAGTTCCAGCTTGGTTACAAGGGTTATATCCAATTAGCAATCAGAAGCGGACAGTATCGCAAGATCAATGTCCTTCCCATCAAGGAAGGGGAACTTATCAGCTTCGACCCGATGACCGAGGAAATCGAAGTCAACCTCATTGAGGATGATGAAGTCCGTGAGAACACTCCTACGATGGGATACTACGCCATGTTTGAGTATACGAACGGATTCCGCAAGGCAATCTACTGGTCTTACAAGAAGATGCTCAATCATGCTGACCAATATTCAAAGGCATTTAGCAAGAAGTCTTACGAAGACCTGAAAGCTGGCAAGATTCCTCCGAGTGACCAATGGAAGTACAGTTCCTTCTGGTATAAGGATTTCGATTCAATGGCCCTAAAGACGATGCTCCGACAGCTTATTTCAAAATGGGGCATCATGTCCATCGAAATGCAACAGGCACTTGAGTATGACCAAGGCGTTGGTCTCGTAAAGGACGGAAAGGCGAACGGTGTCGAGTATGTCGATAACCCTGAAGCCGAAATCGTAATCGAACCTGCATCAGATAAAGCTGAACCTGTCATTGATAACGCAGACCCATTTAAGTAAGAGATAGGAGGGGTATCCGTGAAGGGATATATAACTGACTACGATGCTGACACGGATACCCTGTATATTGCCGTCCCACACATCGGAGGTATCGAACATTTAGCAGAAAAGGAAGTCACGGAAGCTGATGTTGAACTGACCCTGATTGACGGCAGGATGATAACGCCGGAGCAGCGAAGGAAGGTTTTCGCTCTCATGCGAGACATAACGGCGTTTATCTCAGGGGAGACCACACGCAACGAGATAAGGTCTACGCTCTGTGCGTTAAAACTCCAGTACCTTATGGATACGGCAGATGATGAAAGTGTTAGGTTCGTGTTGACCGATAATTACTGCCGTCTGAATGGCATAGACCTTTTCTCGCTCTCTCCCAATAACGAAAACTGTGCCACGAGGGAGCTTGTATCAGAATTCATTGATTGGTTGGTAAACCTGTGTATTGAGAATGCGATCCCATGCATGGACACGCTCCTGAACAGATGCGAGGACATAGACAGATATGTTTACGCATGTGTGGCGAACAGGCGGTGTGCGATATGCGGACGGAAAGCCGATATCCATGAAGTGGAAACTGTCGGCTCCGGCAGGAACCGTTCAAAGATAGGACACCTGGGCCAGATCGTGGAACCGTTGTGCCGCGAGCATCACAATGAAGTCGGATCGATTGGTCAGAAGACTTTTGATGAGAAGTACCACCTGCACGGAATAAGACTTGATGACAGATTATGTGAGATTTTGAGATGGAAGAAAAAGTAAAAGGCAAAAGAGGCTCAGTAGAGAGAGGGGAATGGTTTAAGGGCCTTGATCCATTCACTGAAGCCCAAAGGAGCATGATAGCTGAATGGCATCCATACGCGATGAAGTACGCTGATACGGAGATAAACAGGAGAAAAAGGTGCAATGAAATAATTCCATCGCATGTTATCCAAGATGCTTCTGAAGCTGCCCTGATGTATGCGGTAAGCAAGTGGAAACCTGACGGAGGCTGTAACTTCAAAACATTCTTCCACAACGGGTTCTTCATGCGAGTCAACAACGCCATTAAGCAGTATGCCAACAAAAGAGATAAATACATCAGTGAGAATAACACTTTATCCCCAATGAGAAAGTCTCAGAGTGTGGCAAATAATACAAGATTAACACCTATTGCGGAAACAAGCAGGTTCTCTTCTGGCTATTTTGAAGATTCTGTGGTAGGCGATATCTATGTAGATGATCTTCTCTCAAGACTTACACCATTGCAGCGGCTTGTTGTAGAAAGATGTTACCTGGAAGGCGAACGCCAATCAGATGTTGCGAAAGACCTGGGAACAACAAAACAAAACGTAAACCAAGCTCTACGATTGGCAAAGGATTCCCTTAAGCAGATCATAAACGGAGAAATAGACAGGAAGAGAAGAGGGTATAAAAAGAGGAGGGATGTACCTAATGCCGAATAAACAGCCGCGTATAAATGTTGTTATGCACCCTTGGCGCGTTGTGTTCGTGTTAGACGGCTCATTTGAGCCTCAGAAGATAAAGTATACCATCATGGCTGAAAGTTGGAATAAAGCCTTTCTGACAGCCTCAGACGAGGCGTTAAAGATAGCTGATCTGATTGGAGCAGAACCTGGAAAGGTTAAAATCGAGTCTGTCATGAGAGTAACGCCCAGTTCGGAGTAACCCAATGCCTATTTTGACATTAAGTCCGAAGACCCTTTCATTCGTTTGGACGGACATCAACGAGCTTTCGACACTTCCATCATACATGAATGTTCGATCCCTCTGTTGGGGGTGGGGCGAGCTGACGCATGATCCTGCAAAGTTCTATAAGGATATACGGGGGAATAAGGTTTTCTATGTTCGCTGCTGGTTATGGCTGGGCGGAAAAGGTACGCAGCGCAGGGATATTAGAGTTGATATTTCCGGAGTATACGCGGAGGGATGCCAGTACCTTTTACAGGGTGATCCAATCATGTTTCTTGGCGTACTAAGATATGACTCCAAGTATAGCAAAATAAAGGGTTTTCCGCATTTTATTGTTGATGCGCATATGGTCATTCCTCCTTACTCAGCTGACGGAAGGGAATTCTGTGCGAGGAAGAACGCCATAATAGAACGGCAGACAGCAGAAATGATCTCGCAGTACATGGATATGAACACAGGCGAAGTAGTTCCAGGTCAGGCAGCCTTGGAAAAGTTTTTGAAGGGAGAAAGAGATGAGTAACGAGAAACGGTATTACTGGTTGAAGTTTCGAGATGATTTCTTCAACAGTGTACGGATAAAGAAGCTAAGAAAGATGGCAGGTGGAGATACCTATGTAATCATTTATCTCAAAATGCAGCTTAAAGCATTAAAAACGGGTGGCGTACTTCAATATAAAGGAGTCGAACAGGATTTTCCGGAGGAACTCGCTCTCGATATTGATGAAGAGCCGGATGATGTGAGGATGGTCCTGTCATTTCTCCTTGCATACGATCTGTGCGAATGCTCTGACAATGTGCATTATTTTCTACCATATGTTGCGGAGAACACTGGTAGTGAAACGGCAGGAACTCAAAGATGGCGAGATTGGAAAAATCGCAAAGATGCACTAAAAGACTCAACGTTATTAAACGATAATCAACAAAAAGCGTTGGATTCCAACACATCTCCAACACTTTGCCAACAAAACGCAAACGTAGAGAAAGAGATAGAGAAAGATATAGATATTATTCCCCCTTTTATTCCCCCTTTACAGGGGGAAGAGAGTGACAAGAAGGGGAAAAAAGGAAAAATATTCGTACCACCGACACTTGATGAAGTCAAAAAGTATGTGGAAGAAAAAAATCTGAATGTTGATCCTGAAACCTTTTATGATTACTTCACCACTCCTGACTACGCTGGAAGAACATGGATGGACAGTGAAGGTAAGCCAGTGAAGAACTGGAAGCAAAAGTTGCAAACATGGTCGAAAAAGAAACCAAAGGAGTCAGATAAAGGCAGAAACACTCTCAAAAACTATCAGGAAGAAGGGAAGAGCCATTCTGCCATTAAAGACATCGGATTCAATATTGACGAATTGTAATGAGTTTATTGGAGGAAGAGAATGAGGAACCCTGAGAGAATAGACGATTTTTGCGAAAGGCTTGCCAAAGCTTGGAAGAAAAACATACCGGACTGGAGATTTGGGCAGTTCATGAGCAACATGTTCGGGGAATGGTACGCACAGACACACAGAGACCCATTCTTCCCTGAAGATAAAGAGATGATCGAATTCATCGAGAAGTACACGAATACGGCAGGACCGTACAGGAGGGAAGAATGACGCATATCGGAATCGATCCCGGAAAGAGCGGGGCAATGGCAATCATAAATAATGACAATTCGATTTCCCTCATTCCGTTCGATGTTGATAGCTATAAGGAAGCACTTATTACTGTTTCGAAGTATCCGATAGAACCATGGAATCATGTTAGATGCTGCGTGGAGCATGTCGGAGCCGCCCCGAAGCAAGGAGTTGTGTCTATGTTCAACTTCGGAGAGAACTTTGGATTTATACAAGGATTATTAACGGCATATGATATTCCATACATTCTCGTTCGCCCACAGAAGTGGAAGAAAGAGTTTTCCGTGACGAGTGATAAGAATACATCCATAGATGTCTGCAAGCGATTGTTTCCGAATGCAAACCTTAAACGGACGGAGAGATGCAAGAAAGATCATGACGGCTTTGCAGAGGCTCTTTTACTTGCAGAGTATTGCCGGAGGAAAATGAAATGATGTACGCAATGATGCTGAGAGACTTTGACGATCTTGAAAAGGGTAAGTATTACCCAATAGTGGATACGCTGATAGATGACGGATCGGCTGTTATCGATAAGAACAAAGGCCGGATAAGGGAAGAGTTAAGGTTAATTCCGTCTGAATACTATGTTCGGATGACGGAAAAGCAGGTGGCGGAACAGATAAAGAAGCAGGTATTAGGAGGGAAAAAATGATTAGCATAAACGAAGTATTACAGGAGATAGTTTTCAGGATTGCAGAGATCATCGTAGGTGGAGGAAACAAGCCTGAGAAGGTAGTGGTATCAGAGGAAGTGTATGGACTCCTTATGGATATAAGGACCATGCCGAGGAGCATCGAGTACGTTGGCGGCGTGTTTTACATCGCCGGAATACCTGTAGAAAAAGGGAAACTCGATGATCCGAAGGGGCCAGTTTGGTTCCAAATCATCTAAAAATTATGCAAATATCCACTAAAAATATGCAGAGTTCACAAGAATGACACAAACAAGGGCCTAAATAGCGTGGACAATGCATAAAAAATGTGATATGGTTTATAACGTAAACAGGAACAACCGTAATCGCGAGCATCACCTCCTTTCAAAACTGGTAAAAGGCAACAGCAAAACCCCACGGAGAAATCCGTGGGGTGATGCTATGCCGTGAATTACGGATTATAACACAGCGCGAGTCGGTGGTGTAATTGGCAGCACAACGGTCTCCAAAACCGTTAGTCTGTGTTCGAATCGCAGCCAACTTGCCAAAGATAGGTATGTCTGCTTATAAGCACATTTTGCGTAGCGGATGGGAGGGTTGACGGCAGAGCTGGGGAGCCTGCTCAGTACAGGTGTATGAAAAAGCCGACAGCCGCTGAGATCGAAAAGCAAAAAGTCCATAGAGCCACGGTGAACAAGAAAAAGGAAGACCCGATTCCAACACCAAAGGAAGAGATCGTTGATCATACGGAAACGGATTCGGAACGAAGAGAGCGGTGGGACAACACATGGGGGCCGTCCTTCAATGACGAGTCATGCCGGAGGATGGACTACATTCACGAGATGATTTCAGAGGAGTACAGGGGAGCTGATTCTCCGAGACTTAAACTCCAACTGGTAAAGCTTGCGAAGCTGTACTTCCTCCAGGATGCCGCCATCGATGTCGGGAATGCAGACCTCGTAAAGCAGTACACAGACTCCATCAACAAAATCCTGCAGATGGAAGGTATGAGGGCGAGCGATCAGAAGCCTGTCGAGGCGATCCGGCCGGATGCTCTAATAGACCGCCTTGAGAAGAAGGGCGTGTCGATGATGTCTCAGGAAGAAGTAGCACGGTACATCAACGGAGACAAGGGAAGGTATTCAACTTCCATCGATGTTGTGGATTTTATCATGATGAAGTGGATAAACACCTTCAGACAAAACAACGGAGAGTCTGAATTGGGGATGCTCCCGAAGTCATTGCAGGTAGAAGACCTTTATGGAGAACTTCAGCCAAGGCTAACTGAGAAGGAAGCTGATGCTCTTGCCGATCTTGGAGAGATTCCCCCTCCGAGGGAAAGATAATGCCGAAGGGTAAAACATACAGCAAGACGCTGAAGAAATGGGTCGATACGGATAAAGAACGCAAGCAGAATTACGATAACTATGACGAAGATGCTTGCGTTTTACTCATATCTTATTGGAGATGGTATCCTGACAAGTTCCTTGACCTGATAGAAAGCGAAGACAGCGACTACTCGTTGGAAATCGTGCAGAGAGTTCTCATTAGGGCGTTTTGCCGATATCAGAACGATTTTATAACAGGTTCACGAGGGACAACCAAGACATACTGCGCGTTGCTTTCTATGATGGTCATGGGAATCATGTGGCCGGGGATTCAGAAGAGTTACTACGGTCCTTCCCTGAAGCAGACAGCTGATATCTGTGGAAAGGCATGGAAGCAGATTGAGAAGAACTATCCCATATTGGCATCGATGTGGGATGTCTCATCGATGAGAGCGGATAGATTTGTTATAGAAACAAAGTTTGGAAGCCGAATCGCCATCACAGCGATGCGTGGTGACAACATCCACGGCGTATTGGCAGAGGAAGCGGCACAACAGGAGACAGGCAACCAGTTCGACTATGACACCTTTGAATCGGTGGTCGAACCTGCCGTCCGATTACTGAGGATGGTAGACAAGAAGCCTGATCCCCTGTTTCCACAGAATGCGTTCCATTACATAACGAGTTCTGGGAGTCAGCAGAACAGGTCATTTGAGAAACGAGCCAGTGCCTATGCCGACATGAGGGCAGGTAAGAGTGCGTTTGCTCTCGACACTCCGGCATGTGTATCCGTAGTCTCAGGAATACGGACATTCGCCTGGTTGATGAAACTGAAGGATGACCTTACGCCGGATAAGTACCTGCGAGAGGCAGAGTCTATCTGGACTGGAACGAGCGAGAATCCTATCCTTAAGGACCTTACGCTCACGCAAAGTAAGACGCTCCAGATGATGGAGTATTCTCACTGCGGCGATCCGAAATCCGTGTATGTTATCGGATACGATAACTCATACAGGGACGGAAACAAGAACGCTAAATGTGCTTTTTCCGTATTCAGGTGCGACCCAAAGACGGGGTTAGATGCCGGTATATATGACAAGAAGCTTGTTTATGCTCAGGACAATCCGCCGCCGAAGGATGCGTTGGAGCAAGCAAAACAGGTCAAACAGTTTTGGCTGCGGTACACGATGAAGAACGCAGAGCCAGCCTATATCGCAATCGATGCGAGGGCATATGGGACAAGCGTTATCGAGTACCTGCATAAGGACTTACAGGATGGGCTGCCGCCTCTCTGCTGCATGAATCATGATTATGCGGAGTTAGAGCTGCCGAATGCACTTCCGGTTATTTACCCCATCATCGCCACAGGCGGATTCAACGAGGGTACGCACGATTCAGATGCGGCCATGATCGAATACGCAGAGCGCGAGTGGGAACACGGAAATGTGCATATGCTCACATCGAACATTCAAGACGGAATCAAAGCGTACAAGCTGTACCACCATATAAAAACTGACGAGATGGATGTAGCCATCTCATATCCGTATTTAAAGAGCCGTGAGCTGTGCGGACAGATAGGCAACCTGAAAAAGAGGCCATCCGGCCTCGGATTTGCAGAAGAGCGGATAAGCAAGTCCATACAGCGAGATTTGTGGTCAGCAACCAAATATGCTTTGCGAGTCATAAAAATCCTGGAAGACAAATTCAAAGCGCTTATAGCACAGGGAGATAACCCGTGGGAGAAGTGGAGCAAATCGGTCATTCAGGGAATGATGAAAAACACAACGCCTGTATACGGAACAAACACAGCAGCGAGGTTGCGTGGCAGGTGCGTAGGAAGAATCGGAGGAAATCGCCTTGTCTGATATTCGGAAACTCTACATTCTTCGCATCGAAGAAGAAACCATCAAGTACATCAACCATGAAAAGTATCGGCTCATTACGCCGAATTACGCATTGGTGCTTACGAAGGAAACGCCAAGCGTTCCCTGTGCGGAGATTACGGCGGAGGAGGTAAACGATCTTCCTTTGAATTGCCAAGAATGGCTCGTGCAGTGCATCGTAGCTATGGCAGAGCAGGAAGTCAATGAGAACCCTCAGAAGGTTCTCGATGCCCAATACGAGTTCCTGGAGGAATTTGAACGGGAACTGGAAGCAGAAAAGATTAAGTGGGAGGAATCAAATGGCGGAACAGAATCCCGGAGAGGGGACAAGGACTAAGCAAGGTTTGTCCGCTTATTACAACAGTTTAGCGGAGACCTATGGTTTTCTCCCGGCAAGCGGAGTGTACGGTGCGTTCGCACGGACGGCATTAGGCTCCGCCATGAACCCGTTCATTCAGAACAGAAGGGTGAAGGGAGTATCGTCCTCTGCCTATCCGTTCAAAAAAGATAAAGTTGCTGAATTCATCTCGCATCCGCAAGACAACGAACAGCCGCTCCGAGAGGCAATGGAGTGGGCGAAAGTCGCAGCGTATCCGCTGTTCAACATCATCAAAACATATCAGGATGTTGCGACTTATCGATGGTACAACTATCCGCTGTTCGCAGACGAAACGGAAGCGAAGTCAGAAGAATTCAAGCGTGAGTGGAGACTCCTTGAGAAGATTTGCGGAAAGCTGAAGCCGTCCCAGATGGCCCACATGATCATGGGTCAGTGCGGTTCTCTTGGTAAGGTGCATTACTACCTTCGGACGAAGGTGGACAAGTCGCACAACTCCTGCGAGTACGCTTACATGCAACAGCTGCCGTCCGATTGGACGAAGATCATCGGTTTCAACAACGTATCGAAGTACACATTATCATTCAACATGATGTACTTCATGACCCCCGGCACGGATATCCGTCAGTTCGGTCCCCTGTTCGTCTCCATGTTCGATGAGATGATGAACTTCGTTCCGAGGAGGTACGGCAAGGTAATCTACAACCAGATAGACATCAGAAAATTCAGCGAAGAGAGTCAGAAACGCCCCATCAAGGGCAACCCTGAAGTCTACGAGCAGAACGGTGAATGGTTCTACTGGGTATGTCTTCCGCCTACGGAGTGTTGGACATTTGAGATTGATGATACATCGAGGGATGTCATCTCGCCGTTCGTTGGATTACTCATCAACGCCATCCAACAGGCGGACTACGAGCAGGTACAGCTTGCGATCTTGCAGAATCCGTTGATTGCCTGTGTGTTGGCTGAGATGGAGACGCTCGATACGGCGATACCCAACCAAGCAGACCCAATCAAGATTTCACCTGCAACAAGGGAAGCCTACAATGTCCTGTGGAACACCATGATGGCCGAGAACAACACTTCAGGCATCGGCATGTTCGCTGCTCCGTTCAAGAATATGAAGTTGGAGAGCCTTGCGGAAGCACCCAACGCTGCTGATATTTCCGGCAAAGGTTATTCGTACCTGATTCAAAAATCGGGTATCGGCATCATCTCCGCTTCGCCTGAACCGAGAGTAGGTATGGTGCAGATTGCAGCCAAGCTGGCAGCTCAGTTCGCAAGGGTCATCTACGGTCAGTTTGAGAACATGATGACATACCTGTACGGAACGCTTGGTCTGAAATTCGAATGGGCGTTCAAGATGTTCGGTGACATCTTCTCCGAGGAAGACGAGCTGAAAGCATCTAAAGACGGCATGACCCTTGGCATCCTGCTCGACACACTCAGATACGATGCCATGAAGGGCCACTCGATACTCGATGATATATCCATCAGCAACGCAATAGATGGAAGCGGTCTACTTGAGAAGAGGAAGCCGCTTATCAGCACTTACAGTGCAAAGGCTGGAGAGGGGAATCTCCCTCCTGTCGATAAAAAGCCTAAGAACCCTGACGGGACAGACCCCACGAAGGAGAACCCACAGGGCGGAAGACCTGATGAAGGAGAAGCAAAGTCCGAAGGTGCAGAGGACGATGTTGATTCATACGGAAAGTAAAGGAGACGGCCTTTAAGTGGAAGATTGGACGAACAAATCATTCAAGGTAACCACGAAGCATTTTGAGGGGAACGATGACATTACCCTGATCCCTGTTGCCGATGTTCATTTGGGTGCATTGGAATGCAACATGAAGGAGTGGACAAAGTTCTGCAAGTGGTTAGAGGGACAGCCAAACACGTACATCGTGACTATCGGAGACCTTCTCGATAACGCCACGAAGAACAGCGTTGGCAACGGATTCGAAGCCGTAATGAGACCTCGTGAAGCCAAGAAGAAGATGGTGGAATACTTGACACCTGTCAAGCACAAAATACTGTTGGCAACCGGGGGAAACCACGAGAGAAGAACGGATCGTGATGTCGATCAGGATTTGACCTATGACATTTTCTCCAAGCTTGACTTGGAGGACATCTATTCTGAGAACATCGGATTCCTAAAAATACGGATAGGCAAGCCAAATGGAAACGGCAAGACGAATCCCACCTATACATTCGCTGTGACCCACGGAAACGGTTCGTCCTTGTACGTTGGCAGTTCCGCCGTAAAAGGGGAGCGGTACGGTATGGCCATAGACAACTTGGATTGTATGTTGATGGGTCACACGCATAAGCCGTTGCAGTACCCGATAGCGAAGATGCACCTTGACCCCCTCAACAACAAGGTGACGATACGGCAGTGGTGGTTGATAGTCGCATCCTCGTGGCTTGGCTACGCAGCCTATGCAGCGAACAAGATGCTGACTCCTACTGCGAACATCAAGCAGTGGATCAAATTGTCCGGCAACAAAAAAGAAATGACAGTATCAGGGCGGTAATGATGGATATCAAGCTCGATAAGAATCTCAGGAAGATCATTGACGAGGGTGACGATGTGGTCATCCGCAAGAAGAAGAGGGACGGGAAGTTGGTTTACATAGTGTATCAGCAGACCCTGAAGATAAAGTCGATAATCCCTTGTGATGAAGAGAAATAAGTAAAGAAAACCGTCTGCAAGTGTGCGGCGGTAAACAATTTTGCAGGAGAAACGCATGAAGCTTGCAGATTTTTTTAACTACGAAAACGAGATGTTTTCCAAGCTGCGTGATGCAGCCCGTGATGTGACGGCTGCCATGCAGAATGCGAACAGAGGTCTCGACACACTGAAGGAAATCGTGCTTATTGAAATCGGACTCGTACATACATCCGATGCGATTCACGAACTGGCGCACAAACAGCCTCAGAGGTTTGACACGATTGGTGACATCCTGCATCAGCGCCACCTTATTCAGGAGTATCCGGCTACTGAAGAGTACACGAACCATCCCGAAGACATGGACGGCGTGTTTGAGGAAGTCATCAACTTCCTCCGCAAGAATGACGAAGCTTTGAAACAATTCATCACGATATGTGACGAAACACAAAACTACGCTCTTGCCCGTCAAGCCGAGACCCTTCAGATCGAGAACAGCGAAGACTGCGAGAAGTTCTTGGAAGCGTGGGCGATGTTCGACTCCACGGATGCTTCCGCCACCTCGTTCGATAACTGGGTACTGCATCTTTTCGGAGGTGACAAGTAATGGCGAAGTTTAAAAAGGCCGAAGGTGGCAAATCGTACAACACCTTCATGGGCAAGATGAAGGTCCTGTCGAAGGAAGACGAGTTCCTGTACAAAGTCGAAGTTTGGCTTTTAAACAGTGAAGTGAATCGAAACAATTGGCAGTACCTGAATCTTGATGAACACATGAAACTGTTCGCCAACACGCCCATCCTCGTGGCATACACCGGAAACAAAGTCGGTGACGGACACAACTTCAGGATGAAGCGTGATGAAAACGGAGAGGCGTATGCTTCCTTCACGGATGCGAACGCCGAGCGGATCGTCGGATGGTTCAAGAACGAAGACGATATCCGCATTGAAGAAAAAGACGGAGTGCGTTGGATTGTTGGCAATGGCACAATCTGGAGTTACTACGCAAGAGAGCTGGCAGACCTTCTGACGGAACAGGGAGCCGAAGGAATGGATGTCAGTATCGAAACGCTTGTAGACAACATCCGGGAAGAGAACGGAGTGGAGGTCTTTGAAAACTATCAGATACTTGGGACCACCATCCTGGGCAGAGGCGTAAGTCCTGCCGTAGCCGGAGCGCATATTCGCGCAGCCTCTTTGGAAGAGGACCTGGAAAACTTCAAGTTAAAGGTCGCTTCATATATGGAAACCGCAAAAGAAACTAATGAGAAAGGGAACAAACGTATGGCTTTCAACAAAGTTCAGTTGAAAGAATTGGGCGAGAAGTTCAACGGCTATAAGGTAGTCGGTGCTTCCGAAGACGGTAAGCATATCGCTTTGATGTCCGAGACTGACAACTGCTTCTATGGCTACGTTTTCAACGGCGAGGAAGAGATCGTTGCTGAGAACATCAAGCCGTTAAGCCTTAACGCGGAAGCCGACTTCGGTGAGGAAGAGAAGGTATCTTTGGATGTCATCGGCGTGTACGTTGACGAGATTGTATCTCTGAATTCTCGTATCGAAGATGCTGAAGCCCGTGCCAACAAAGCCGAGGCTGAGTGCAAGGAGCTGAAGGAGAAGGAGACCAATCGCCGCAACAAGGCTGCCGTGGCCGCCATCAAAGCTCTGCTTGCTGCTTACAATGCCGAAGCCGAGGAAGCTATGGACGAGAAGGAGTGTGCCGATATCGTTGAGGATGCCGAGAATGGCGAATTCAGCGATTGCAACAACGCCGATGGAGAATTCATCGGTGACGAAAAGGCTTGCGCTCTTGTCAAAGCCAGAATCTTCGACCACGAAAAGGCTATCCGTGACAAGAAGAACGCCGAGAATAAGGCTATCCACAGCTGGCTTGACGGTCTTCGCAAGAACACTAACGAGAACAGTGATTCCATTGAGGGTCTTCTGTCCCGCATCAAGAAATAAGTAAGGAGAAAGCACATGGCTTTTACTGCGAATAGCATGTTTGAAGCCCGAGTCACCAATGCGGTTTTTGATGAGCTTGCAAATGTGACGGGCAAATATCAGTACAGCGCCGCTGACGCTGACTGCTCCGCTGGTTTCCTCTGCGTCCGTGCATCTACCCGCCTGGGCAACGATGGATATACCGGCCTCTATAATGACAACGCCTACATCTTCAACGCTGCCGCCGCAACGGATTACGATGGCATCTACGCTTGCAACCCCTTCCAGGTCGAAGCTGGCGTGAGTAATCGTGGCAACGTATACAAGATCGGCGCTGAGACTCTTGGTCTTGGCATCCCCTCCGGGGAGTTTGATACCTTCACCAAGATCAACTTTGACAACCAGAGCATCTACCGCTTCGGTTCCGGCAACCTTTCCACCGCCATCAGCACCAACACCTTCTTCACGATTGCAGACGGACTGTTGGTTCCTGCGGCTTCCGCTCCTGCAAAGGCTGGCAAGCCCTACTTCAAACTGATTGGTTCCGGCACTGCCACCGAAGGTGCGTATGCTTCTATGACCTACTACGATGTGATGGCTTGCCGTGACACCGTGGTCGAGGCGTAAGGGAGGTACAACATGGAAGGTCTGAAACTCAACAATGCTCCTGCCGCCCTGTTCGTGGGTAACTCCAATGACGAGCGCAAGGACCTCGTTGCTGGTGGCCGCCTGATCCTCTCTGAGGCTCATGGTCGCAAGGCTGCCGAAGTTCGCGGCGAGAAGTTCGAAACCCGGTTGAACGATGCAGAGTATCGCGAGACCAACGAAAAGCTGACTCAGCGCACGATGCTCTTCTGCGCTAAGATTGCTGCCGCTGCCCGTGGCGAGGAAGGTCCTGAGACCTACATCGAATTCCTGAAGGGCGGTAGAAAGTGGGCCAATGACCCCAACTTCCTGCGCTGCTTACAGGGCATCACCTCTGATGTCGTTGCGCCCATGCTTCCCTACACCACCTCCAACGCCCTTGGCGCTCTGGCATTTGTGGATAAGGTCGGCATCGGTCAGACTTACGAGGTCAATGTTCTGTCCAATGACATCTTCCTGTTCCAGGACAGCTCCTGGGGTGCTTCTCGCAGCGTTCCCAAGAACAGCCTGTACAGCAAGAGCATCACGATCAACCCCAAGCCCCGGTCCGCTGCCGCCAAGATCAAGTGGTATCAGCTGGTCGGTAACGAACAGGGTGGTGCGGACATCGGCCGTTACTACCTCGCTCTCGCTGGCGGTTCCAACAACAAGATTCTTGCTTTGTGGAACGGTGCTATGACGGCGGGCGTGTCCAACTCCGCTTTCGTTCCCACCTACCTGAAGAAGTCCGGATACAATACCGCCAACTGGATCGGCCTTGCCAAGGCTGTGTCTCAGGCGAACGGTCTGCCCAAAGAGAGCATCATCGCTTACGGCGATTGGGCTGCCCTCGCAAAGGTGCTTCCTTCCGGTACTGCCCAGGATGCGGCTCTGACCTATGGTCTTGGTCAGGAGTGGTTCTCCAAGGGCTTCATGGGGACCTGCATGGGTGTGCCTCTGGCCGCTCTTCAGAACACCTATGTCGCTGGTCAGGTGAACCTCGCTTCTCCCACCGAGATGCTGTCCGCCAACACCATCTACATGCTGCCTCGTGCGGGTGAGGGCTTCGCGCCGGTGTATGTCATCTTCGAAGACGATCCTATCGTTCTTGAGATGTCCCCCGACCAGACCGCTGATATGACCATCGATGTCAACATGACCATCTCCGTTGCGGCGAAGGGCGTGTTCGGCAGCAAGATCGGCGTAATGTCCAGCATTTCCTAACTCCTACAATCACCATAGGGGATATATCCCATATCCCCTATGGGTCTTGAGGGAAAGAGTATGAGCGGTGCAACTCCGCTATCCCCCACACAACCATGCAAAAGGAGTTAAGCAGACATGGCAACAAGGAAGACGGCGAAAAAGGAAGCCGAAGTAAAGGCAGAAGTGTCCGAAGTAAAGGCTGAAAAGGCATACACTGAAGACGAAGTAAAGGACATGATAGCCAAGGCTGTAGAGGAAGCACTCGCCAAGGCTCAGACGAACGTAGTCCAGATTTCCACGGAGAAGCCCATCGTCAAGATGCTGTTCATCGATGACTGTTCGGATGACAACAAGCTGACATTCGGCATCGGCGGAAAGTTTGGAACGATAACCGGGCCTATCGGATACATCAACGTACCGAAGGACGATTGGCTTGGCGAATTCAGAGACATGCAGCAGCAGATGCTTCTCAACGAACGGAAACTCATCGTTCTTGACGGTCTGACAGACGAAGAGCGTGTTATGCACGGACTCGACTACAAACCGGGCGAATACCTTGATGAGAAGATGTTCAGGAATCTGCTTGACCACATGGAAGAGCTGCCTGAAATCTTCAGCAAGCTCTGCCCTTCCGTGAGAGCTATCGTAGCGGCAAGGTTACAGAACGGTTACGATTCCAACGATCCGAGAGTGATGGGGAACCGTGACATCATCGTTAAACTGAACAAGATATCCAAGAAAGACTTCGCCGATGCTCCTGACGGAGACCCTCGCAAGGACGGTCTGCTGGCAAACATCGTGCGCGGAATCAACAAGACCGAAGAATAATCAGGAGGAAACAGGGTGGCTACCACATTTTCGGATATTATCACGCTTGCATTGGCATCCAAGGTCATCAATGACCTTCGTTGGGAGCAGGATTACCGGGAGGATGCCGCCCTTTTTCTGCGTCAGAAATCACAGGCGATGCAGTTCGCTGTGACGAAGTTCAACCGTCCGCCTGAGATGCGTGAGTATCTGGAGTACACTGCACCTTCCTTTGACGATTTCTACTACGAAGCGGAGCAAGCAGTTTCAGGTGGGATCACCATTCAGACGGGGAAGACAGGGTTTGAACTGTGCAATATCGGCGTATTGTCTGTGAACCAGTACAACGAAGCGGAGTACATACCAATCTACGGATGCATCTACAATGACGAGACAGGAGATGTCACCATCAGCGGTGACTATCCTGTCGGAACGAGGTTCCAATTCGACTTCTACACGGACGGCGTGTTCGTCAACGAGCTGAACGCAGAGATTCAGGAAATCCTGTGCATGTGCCTTGCGATGGTATGGGAGACAGGATTCAGCGGCGAATGGCTGAACCGCACTCCCATCCTTCAGGATAAGACCTTCAAGAGGGCATCCACAGAATCCGCATGGACGGAAGCGCAGGAGCATAAGAGAAAGGCTTTGGAGACAGCCCTCAATGACAGGCTCATGAAGTATGAGCAGAACGCACAGTATCGGAAGGTTGTCATGTACAAGACCCCCGGTTTGCACCCGTAAATTGCATTTGACACAAGTAAGCGGAGAGGATAATGAGCATTCAACAGAATATTCGGACGGCAACAGCCGGGACTCCTGCCGCTGACTACTCGTCAAACGGCAAACGGAATGACGGTCTGATGCATCAGTTCTTCCGAAACGAGACAAAGGAATTCATGAGGCAGAAGATACCCATGACTTCCGCCCTGTTTGAAGGAGAGATACAGGGAGTCGATTACGATGACTTCTACGCATGGACTCCCGTGAAGATCAGGGCATCCGACCTCATCAACCCAACTACAGGCGAACACCTGACGGATGATTGGCAGGAGATTGTCCTGCAAAACACGAACATAGACGAGATACCCATCGGGGCATACGTTAAGTTCAACGATAACATATGGATCGTTGTGAACCCTGACGATGTGGGGACCGTCACAGGAAACACAATCGTCAAGCGGTGCAACTGCACGTACAACACATACGATTATTACGGCAATGTGGTGCGTACTCCCATGTCATATCAAAAAGGTATGGCACTTGCATCGGCAAACGATGTCAAGGAGTACATCAACCTACCAGGCACGTATCAGCATATCATTATACAGCTTAATGAGGCCACTAAGGACCTGCACAACAACTCGCGCCTTATCCTTGGCGGACAGGGTTACTTCCTGACAGGCGTGACGAACTTCATCAGGGAGTACACGCTCGATGACAAGAGCATCCACATCATCCGAGCAGAGTGCCGTTTGGGAGAAGCCCAGTACGCCAACGATGACCTGGTGAACGAGGTTGCCGGAGGTTTGGACTTTAAGTGGGACATCACCATCACAGGTGCGGAGAAGATGAACATCGGCTCCACGCAGACACTGACAGCATCCTCAGAGAGAAACGGAGAAACGCCAGATTCACAGCATCCGTATGACTACCTGTGGGAGTCTTCAGACAACGCCGTAGTCACGGTTGACGAGAACGGAGTGTGTGAAGCTGTAGGAGAGGGGACAGCCACTATTACCTGCTTCCTTCGACAGAATACCAACATCAGGTCGGAAATCGCCGTAACAGCCTCACAGAGCCTCACAGGGGCATACGTGGAATTTATCACTGATTTGCCCAATCAGCTGACAGCATACGATTCGGTAACGGTGGAGGCGGCATACTTCGTGGATGGCGTTAAACAGGCGGACGGGATCACGTATGCGTTCACCGGGGCAAGCATGAATTGCTTCGGGTTCGAACAGAACGGAAATGCCCTTACGATAACCTGCTATGCTCCTTCGGATGTGCCGCTTAAGGTTTGGGCGATGTGCAACTCGATGGATGCAACGCAGGACATGATGCTCATAGGATTCTGATATGGCGAAACAATGCGAGTACGCGCACAGGGACAGCAGATACAAGTTCCTGACATGCATGAAGCTGTCCGAAGGGAAGATTCCTCCCAACGGGCAAGAAGCATCAAAGTACATGTGCAATTTTCAAAGGTTTTGCGCTCTTACGCAATGCTACGAAAATACGGACAGCGCGAACGGGTGCTTGGTAAAACAACAGCGGAGGGAATGAAAGATGGGACCGTTTGGTCAATCGGTTTTGATAGCCGCAATAGCAGCATCAAGCGGTACGTTGACCGCAATTGCAAACGCAAGGATTGATGCGAAGAAGAAGCAGCGAGAGAAAGCGGACGATACGCAAAAGATTCTTACGAAGTTGGAAGAACTGGAAGCAAAGATAGGATGTTTGGAATCAAAACTTGACGGTTTAGAGAAAGCGCAAAAAATTACCATGCAGGACAGGATCAGACGGCTTGCCACAAAGTATATCGAAGCCGGACAAATAAGCGTAGCAGACTTCCAAAACATCAAAACAATGCATGAGATTTATCACAAAAATCTTCACGGAAACGGTTTCCTCGATGACATCATGGAAGATGTCGCAGAATTGCCAAAAATAAGATAATCAATTTAAACATGCCCTTAAAAAGTGTGTAAAAGAAAGGGAAAACATGAATCAAATCACTGTAATCGGAAACTTGGTAAGAGACCCTGAACTCAAAGTAACAGCCAAAGGAATTTCGACCTGTCAGTTCACGATAGCCGCCGACAGGGACTACAAAGTGAACGGAGAGAAGGTCACGGATTACTTCAGGGTAACGGCATGGAGAGGCATGGCGGACTATTGCGACAAATACCTTGTAAAGGGAAGGAAGGTATGCGTGATCGGAGAACTCCAATCTTCCGCATACACGGCAAAGGACGGACAGCCGAGGGCAAACCTCGATGTAAACGCAGCCAAGGTGGAGATTCTTTCTCCGAAGGAAAGGTCTGATGCCGCAGATAAACCTGCTGTGGACGAGAACGGATTCACGGACATCTCGTCAGATGACATCCCGTTCTGAGAGGTGGCATATGGACAGAGTAGTAATCACCGAGAAGAACATCGAGGATGCGAACAGCAGGATACCTGTCACGCTCAAGTACACACTCGCAAAATACATTGCTGAGTTCTGCATCGACAAGCGGCAGATAACCATCAAGGAGAACGGCCAAGACTCCGTAGCACTGCCCGACATGGCGCAGCGGAACACGCTCAGAGAGACACAGTTCAAGATCGGCGTGTTCGTGAAGGAGTACATGGACACTGACTTCGAACCAGTCCATGACACGGATGACAAGATCATACCGTACCTCATGGCAGCTGACGAAGCAGACAAGTGGAGCGACTTCGAAACGCAGCTCGACAGGCTGAAGCGGAATAAGGCGGTAGCCGACAAATGCTACGAGATGCTGAATGATTATCACGCATTCTGCCGTATGGTCAGCATCGAGATCGAGCAGGAACTACAGATAAAGAACGATATCGTTGGCAGGTTCGCATGGCTGCTGAAGGACCTTATCAACACATTCTCGCCCGAAGAACTGAAGAAGAGCTTGGACGAGATAAAGGATTTGCAGGAGCAGATTGAACAGAAGGAGGAATGACCGTGGCGTTTGAGAACTGGTACGAGCCGTACAACAGGCTCGTTGGCTACGTTACCCTTCCCGAATCAGAAGAAGTCCTGCGGAAAATCCTGTACTACCTGTTAGACATGCCCACTGCGGATCATGTGCCATTTGAGAGCAACAAGTGTCCAAGGGTTCGGATAGCGAAGTACCTGTTCCACGATTGCTCCCGACCGCTCGATCAGAATGTCCCGACAACCAAGGAGAAACTCTCCCTGTTTTTTGATCCTGAGAATCCTGATAACCCACCGACAGAAAAGGGGTACAGGATATTCCCTCAGATTGCCATTACGGAAGCGCAGGAGACGGCGCAGACGAGGCTGTATGCGTTCATGGGATTCGTGGATGCTACCAACGATTTCACATCCGACATCGGCATCTGCTTCCGAGTCCTGTGCAACACATCCTATGACACGAACACGAAGGATTCGGCGATGTCAAGGTCATGGGCAATCACACAGGCGATAGTCGAGTCCCTTTCCGGCGTAAACATCAAAGGAGTCGGCACATTCTACTTCAACAGAAGGAAGAACGCAGAGTGCGCCATCCGCTACATCACCGATGACCTGCATAACGTAGGATATCAGCTGACATTAGGACTCACCATCATGGGTGATAAACGAGAAAACACTCCCAACACAGATGTAATCATCTGATTAAAATACGGGGTTAAAAATGAGTAACGCTATACACCCCTTTTCAGATAGAGAGTTGGCCATTCTAAGATACGAGCCAATAGAATTGAATGGCTTGGTCTACTACCCATTGAAGGTTGTGGACTACGAAAAATGGCAAGCAGTTAAACCTGTTCTTACTATGCGTCAAGGAACACTCCCTGTGGTTTACGCTTGCATGACTTATTTACAGTGCGTATGGTCTCTCCAATTTGACGCTATGGAGAAAGGCGATGTCCGAGTGAACACATGGTCCCTGTTGGGCGGTTTATTGTTCTTATCCTTGCGGTTATCCGATAAGGACATGATACAGCCGATAGGCAACCCTGATGATCCGAGGACACTGACCTCTATACGCATTATCAAAAACGGAGAGCGGTTTGACATTGGCGCTTTTGAGTTCGCCCAGGTCAGAAAGCTCATTGCCGATCAGAATGGGGCGGAACTGCCTGATGAAGCAGACAACCCAGACCTTATAGAAGCCGCCGAGGACATCGCAAACGCAAGAGCGGATTACCGTCTGAATGCTACCTTTGGTGACATGCTCACGAGCGTTGCGGGTGAACTCAAGGTCCGAAGAGCGGAGCTGTTGGAATGGCCCATCAAAGAGTTTGATGACGAGGTAAGGGCTATCAACAGAAAATTCGGTTACTTTCTCGCTTCGATTGCCGAAACACAGGGAGCGAAATTCCCGAAGGGGAATCCGCATCCCACATGGATGTTCGACAAAGCGAAGGATGAATTTGCCGGACTCATATCGATGGACGCATTGTCTGCCGCACATCACACATCATTCACTCAGGAAGAACAAACCCCAATCAATAATCCCTTACATTAAGGAGTAAAGCATGATTCAGCTCAATAATAAGTATCTGTTCGCCAAGGGTACTTGTAATGTAGTTGTGTCTGATCCTGCAACTGGCAACATTGATTATCAGAGCAATAAGGTTCAGACCTCTCAGCTCACTACGAGCGTAAGCATGAACGAGATTCGTGCTGGCCTTGGCAACGCAATCGCTATCCAGCTCCCTACGGATAGCGCCATCAATCTGGAGCTGACCGCTGCGGACTTCTCGATGAAGACGAGAGCTTTGCAGCTTGGTTCCAGCGTGACTTATAATGCCGCTGCTCCCGTGTGCGAGGTTATCGAAGCTACCACCACCACCCTCACTGTTACGAGCGATACCGATCCTGTTGCCCCCCAGGGCTTTAGCAAGGTCATCTGCTATGTGAACGATGGTACTTCCGATGCTTCCACCGCATACGAGATTGATGAGAACGGCGATGTGGTCGGTTTCACCGCTAACCCCGGTACTACATACCGTGTGTACTATTGGGTAACCAACGCTTCCGCACAGCAGCTGACCGCCTACAGCGTGTTTGCTCCTGCCGTGAAGCATGTCACCATCCAGATTGCCGTGTACAGCACCGAGAACACCGCTTCTGCTTCTCAGTCCTCTTTGGTCGGTTGGCTCTATTGCATCGTTCCCAGGATGCAGTTCAGCGCCAAGGCGGACACCGATGGTTCTCAGAGCGGCAATGTGACTTCGGTCCTGTCCGGTACTGCTCTGTCCTATGACCCCGATGCGGATGTCACTGTCTGCACCGACTGCGGTCTGTCTGAGCTTGCGTACTGGGTGTACGTTCCCAATGGCTCTGCCCTTCAGAGCGTTGCTGCCCTCGCTGTTATCGGCGGCGGTCTGAACATGGTTCAGGGCACTACCGCTCAGATTCCTGTCCGTTTCTTCATGGAAGACGGCAGCCTGGTAGTTCCTGACTACAGCCTGATGAGCTACACCAGCGGTAACACCAGCTACGCTACCGTGTCGGCAACTGGTCTTGTTTCTGCCGCCGGAGTCGGAAGCACCAGCATCTCCGTTGTTCTCACGGACGATCCTACGAAGACGGCTTCCGTGCCTGTCACTGTAACCGCTTCCTAAAAAGCCATGCCCCCCGGCTAAAGGGGGGCTTTCCAAAGCCCACAGATTCATGTGGGCTTTGGAAAGAATTAATGGAGGTAGTCACATGTCCATAATGTCCGAGTTCGAAGACTATAAAGGGCGTTTGAACGCCGCCATAGCGAACATAATGCAATCGACAGTTTCTGATGCCATAAGGGATGAGATACAAACACAAGCAGACTTAATAGTATATTCGCACAGCACAACGAATGAAAGAAGATACAGCCTGAAAGACCCTGACACGTATCAAGATCATTATTATCAAGATGGTGGAACGCATACCTTGGAAGTGGAAGCAAGCCACACATTCCAAGGCGCTAAATGGGGCAACTACCTTTCAACAGTGGTGGAATACGGTTGGGAAAATTGGCGGCAACCGGGACCGAGGCCGTACATGTCTACAACGGAGAAAATTATGCAGGAAAGAGTCGGCGGAATCGTTGCTGCCGAGCTTGAAGCGAGAGGTTTTTAAAATATGGCAGAAGTCGTAAAAGTCCAAGTACAGGCGGAAACTTCCCAAGCTGAGTCTAAGCTTGAAAAAGTACAGAAAATATTCGACACTTTAAGCAGAGTTCCTGTAAGAATACAAGCAGATGTAAGTGGTCTTCAAAATGCCGGGAATCGTCTTGAAGAGATATCGAGGAAGACTTCGCAGTTTGGAATTATATCGAAGTCTTCTTTTGATCTGTACACACAAGGAATAATTAATGCAAAGGCTGCCACAGAGGGAGCCTACACTTCCATAGACAAGGCAACCACAAAAGCCAAGTCGGACATACAATCGTTCGTAGACTCGATGGTTGGCATCACCAGAGAGACATCTCAAATCACTGCGAAGACTTCCATGTTTGGGAAGGTTTCAGACGAGACATTCGCTTCATATACAAGTGGAGTCATGTCTGGGGCTGAAGCAACTTCAACGCTTGAAAAGAACGTATCCACTTTAGGATCAACGGCACAGAAAACAGGGTCTGTATTGGATTCGCTGACTCAAAGATTTACAGCGGCGAATCTTGCATCTGCCCTTATAACGGCTGCAATATCCAGACTCCGCCAAAGTCTTCGTGAGGCAACAACCGAAATGAAGGAGATGGACAAGGAGCTTACCACCATCAAGATGGTTACTGGTGCTTCCGATTCCGAAATTGAACAGTTAAGGCAATCCGCATTTCAGAAAAATGGGAGAACAACCACGGATTATCTGTCAGCTGCCGAGAGGTTTGCACGGGCAGGTTATCGTGAGAACATAGAAGACCTTACCAAGCTATCTTTGGTTACGCAGAACGTAGGCGGAGTCACTGAGGATGTAGCTTCCAAGTTCATATTGGCAGCCGATGCCGCATGGCAGTTGCACGGAAACACACAGGAACTGTACACCATCCTCGATGGTATGGCGGCAGTGTCCGACCAAAACGCAACGGATATCGGAAAGCTTGCCGAAGGTATTACCGTATCAGGTTCAGCATTCGCAAACGCAGGTGAGTCAGCGCAGACATACACGGCCATGATGGGTACTGTCACAGCGGCTACACAGCGAAGCGGTTCTGAGGTTGCCCGTGGTTTGATGACGATTCTGTACAGGGTGCGTCAGGTAAAAGGAGAACTCGATGACGGAGAGATGATCGATGCAGCCGACATCTCAAACGCTGCTAAAGCTCTTGATTCTGTCGGAATATCCGTCATGAACGATTCCAAAGAGCTGAAGAGCTTCTCTGAAATCATGGGAGAACTCGCAGGAAAGTGGGATATTTTAGATTCCAAGCAGAAAGCCTACCTGCAAAACGCTCTTGCCGGAAACCGCCGTGGTAACATCCTATATGCTTTCATGGACAACTACGATATGTACATGAAGCAGTTAGATCAATATTCTAATTCTGCCGGGAACGCATTACAGAAAAATGAAATATACACCGAAAGTTGGGAAGCGGCTACAAATAACCTGAAGAAGTCATGGACGGAACTCGTTTCCACGATGACAGATGGCGGTCAAGCTCTTATTGATATAGTTAACTTTGGCGGCCAACTTTTGGATGGGATTAACACACTTCTTCAAAACAACACTAATACAAAAGCCGCAGATTCTTTCACGGCGCAATGGCAATACATGGTAAAAGGCGTGAAGGAATTAAGGGAGCAACAGAGGATGTTCCCGGAATCTGTATCGTGGCAGGATTATGCTGACCTGATTCTAAAAGCGACTTATTCATACGGAATCTTAGGAGAAGCACAGGAAGATGTCGCAAAGGAAACTGAGAATCTGAGCGATGCGACCATTCAGGTAATCAAGACATACAAAGAAGAGTCTGATGCAGTCAACGAATTAGCTAATGCGTTTTCAAACGCTCAAAGCAGAATCAAAGCCGCATCCGAGGGCATGAAGGAAGAGAAAGACGATTCCGTAAAGTCTATCTCTGACATTTATAAAAAGATGATTGAAGCCGAGAAGAACAAATACTATGGCTCCAATGCATATAAGCAAGGCGCAGACCTTCTCTTCGGAACTACGGATAAGAGCAAAATCACTAAAGAAGCAAAGGATGCCTTGGAAGCTTACTTCAAGGGTATCGAAAAGGGTGACTATTCCAACTCAGCGGCAAAGCTTTGGAAACAGTTTGCTGACGGGGAAGGAAACGTAGTCGATGAAGCCGGGAATGTTATCGCGACTATGTACGATGTCGGAGATTCCTACGAGTGGGCGTTTAACAAGGGCGGACAGACCATGGATGAGTTCCTTCAATCCATGCAAGCCTCTACAGGCATCGGCGCGAACTTCTGGGCATCCATGATCCAGTCTTTGGGAATGTATTCAGACGAGATGGACGAGTGGATGGCAGAGCATTCAGAGCCTGAAGTCACGTACACGATAACTGCCGACAATGACCAAGCAAAATCGGCTGTCGAAGAGATCAATTCGATGCTTGCCAATATAAAGGACAAGACTGTTTACATCACCGTTGTCGAGCAGATACAAGGTAAAGGCGTAGGCGAAGGTAAACAAATTGTACTTGATGCGTACAACCAATCCAAGGGCAGAAGCTGGATAGACGGATACGGCTCCACGGTTCCAGGCAGAGCAGGTGGTAAGCGAGACAGCTACAGCGGTCTTGCACTCGTCAACGATGAGTTTCCTGCAAACGGTACGAAGCCGGAACTTATCATCAGCAAGTCACAGGGCAGAGCGTACATCGCTAACGGCGGCAAACCTGCCGTTGTCAACCTGCGGTCTGACGATGTAGTCCTTACTGCAAGAGAAACGAAGTCCGCTTTAGGAATCCCAGGTTTTCCGACAGGAAAAGGTACGTTGGGAACAGGGAAGACGATACTGTCAGCATTAGTTCCCAACCTTGGACCGATAACAGGTTCAGGGCAAGAAGCCATAACGATATCCACTCCGAAGGTCACAGAAGAAACAAAAACAACTTCTGCCGGGGGCAAGAAGAAAGCCGCTGCGAAGATCGACCCTGACGAGAGTTGGGGAACTCTGAAGAAGTTAGTGGACTACCTGCTCGACAAAGGAAACGATGACCTTAAAGAGCAGTTAAAGGTCCTTGATGACCAGCTTGAAGCTTTAGAAGCCGAGAGAGATGCACAGGAGGAAGCCAACAAACTTGCGGAACTCCAGTTGGATGTAGACAACGCACTTCTTGACCTACAGAAAGCGAACACGGAGAGGACGGTCCGCTACTACAATGAGCAGACTCAGCAGTGGGAATGGATGGCGGATCAGAAAGCCGTTGCTGACGCACAGGAAGCCTACGATAAAGCCTTGGAGAGCATGAACAAGTACCTGGAAGAGCAGGACTATGCTGAGAGAAAGGCGGCAATCGAGGCACAGAAGCAAGCGTTGCAGGATCAATACAACGAGTACAAGGAGAGTTGGGAAGCGATAGTCGATGCCATTGAAGCTCCGAGCGGAGACATCAAGAAACTGCTGAACGAGCTGACCAAAGGCGGCACTTCGACCATGCAAGCGCAGACAGGCGGAATCGCTGCTCTTCTGAACGCTTTAAGGACAGGCGTAGTCGATGAAGGATACTTCGCCGGACTACTGAACATAAACAACAACACATCGGGAAGCACCACCACCTCAAGCACCACATTCGACAGCGGCGGTATCGCATTCGGAAGCGGAATCATGCGTAAGGGTACGGCAGGTGCTGAGACAGTCATCGGTCCCGATATCACGAGAGCGATACTGAACCCTGTCAGGAACGCAAACTTCAGCACCTTCGCAGACTCCGTAAGGACTCTGATGGGTGTGGCTGATGCGGCAGTGGCAGGAGGCAGTTCCTCTATTACGAACAACAGTGGCGGAAATATTATTGTGAACGGCGTAAAAATCGGTTCTGATCAGATGAATAAGCCGTTCGCCGAAGTCATGAAGAACATCGTACTCCATGTAAATGAGTCAGCGTAAAAGGAGTTTACATACATATGCTATTCCAACCTTCTAACATATATCCTTCAACTTTCTCAGGAATTGGAGCAGGAACTGTAGATGTCACTCAGGGTCTGAACGTATCGTGGCAGGTAAACGGCGATACGCCGATGACTGACTATCAAATCAGGATATACCAAAACGATACAGACAGCACCCTGATGTATGACTCCGGCAAACAGGCAGTGACTCCGGCGTTTGAGCCTCATGACAAGTACGGCAACCCGACATTCTTCAACACTCTGATCTCCGCCGCATCGTTGTCATCCGCAGGTATTGTGAACGGATACCAATACGGATACAAGATGCTTATAACGCAGTGGTGGGACACGAACGATTACGTTGAGCAGACTTCGGCATCCGTGTTCATCACGAGAAGTACGCCGACATTGGTCATCGATGCGATACCTAATCCTGTTGCCACGAACTCCATCACCATCACTGCGACATACACGCAGGACGAGGGAGACCCAATCTCCACAGTTGAGTGGGTATTCGCACAGGCAGGTTCTGAATCCACTCCTATCAAGGAAACGGGAGCTATAAGCACCCAAGTCCTGTCCTTCGAGGCTGACGGACTCATCACTGGCAACACATACTCCATCATGTGCAACATCGTTACTTCTAACGGCATGGAAGCCTCGACAGGTTTTGTGCAATTCAACGTATCGTATCCTTCCATCACTGGAGATATCGGATGCCAAGTCGCACAGATGAAGAACTCTTCCGCAGTGTACCTGTCATGGAATCAAATCGGCGGAAACGTACTGAAGTATCCGTATGAGGACAGCACGAAGACGGTAAACGGAATCACTTTCACTGTGAACGATGAAGGAAACGTAACCGCATCAGGCACAGCGAGTGCAGATGCGACGTTCGACTTAGAAAGCGGAACGCTGTCTGCGTTGAAGCTGTACGCAGGAGAGAAGCTCCTGATAACCACACTGAACGATTCCGTTTCGATTCAGGTGACGGAGACAGATGCTTACGGCAACGTAGTCTCCACTGTCACAGGCACAGACCCCTTGCAGTACATCGTCCCCGAAACAGAGAATACCCTGACCTTCAGCGTATTGGTGAAGAATGGTCAAGTCCTGTCGAGCGAGACCCTTCAGCCGATGATGTACATCGAGGACGATATCACGGCTATCAACGATCTAACGATAACGATGACCCCTGTGCAGGATTTGCATGGGTACGCCAATCCGTGGCCTGCTGGGGGCGGCGTTAGCAAGTGTCCTACATTTGCGGACGGAACGCATACTCTTTCAAACGGTTTAACCGTAAATATTTCAAACGGGAAAATCACAATAAACGGAACACCGTCAGGAGAAGGGGTATATCAGGAATCAATTCAATCAACCGTTTTACCGAGTGACGCATATGTATCACTAAACAATCCATCTGCATCATATAATACCGCACTTGTTTTTATAAACGGTTCAACACAAGTTGCTACGGCTGTACCTGCTCCTGCTAACAGAACTGTACAACCTACAGGGCTAAGTGGAGCAACGGTAAATGCTCTGCGAATCTATTTTAATGGTAGCGGTTCATTCGATAACTTTGAATTATCACCAATAGTCCACTCTGGTGCTGCTGCTCAACCGTATTCCCCATACGAAAACCTCTGCCTCATAACCGGGCATGAGAGTGCGACAGTATGGCATACTGGCGTTAATATTTGGGATGAGCAGTGGGAGAACGGATACTATAATAGAGCAACAGGCGAAAAAGACGGTAATAGTAATACAACATATTTCAGGAGCAAAAATTATATCCCATGTGTGCCGAATACATCGTATTATTTTAAAGCCCCTTCTGTACACGCATCTAACACCACATATTATGCTGTGCTTTTTTATGACGCAGATAAAAATTACATATCTGCGATTAATTCAGGCATTGGTAATACGGTGCAAACCACTCCACAAAATGCACAGTTTATGACGTTTTATATTGAGGTTGGAACGAGTGGCGCAACTTATAATAACGACATAAGTATCAACTACCCCTCGTCCGACACGGAGTATGCCAAACATAGGGACACGCAGTACCATGTCGAGTTCCCTGTATTGGGGAAGAACATGCTCGACCCATCAGAGATTGAACTGTACTCAGGAGTTATTTACTTCGCATATAGAAATACAGGGTTCATACTGAAAGCTAACACAGCCTATACGTTCAGCTTGCCGTCAAATGTTTCTCAGTTAAGCATAGCAGACAAGAGTGGAAGTCCTAATCTTGTAGCGGCGAACAACGCACGTTCAGTCACTTATACTCCGACAGAAGACACAGAGGTGTGTTTCCGTGTTGACTTTGGAACGGCAACTGTAACTGACGATTGGCAGTTAGAACTTGGCTCGTCCGCTTCGGCATTTGAGCCGTATACAACCACAGTATACCAAGGCACTTTAGACATTGTGAGCGATGTGCTACAGTTGACGGGCAAAAAGTATACGATTTCGTCATCTGACTTGTCACCAAGCACACTTCCGTCAAAAGAAGGGAATCTGTGGAGAGTATTCTTCAAAAGACCCATTTATGATTCTGATAATACATACAAAAGCGGTCTGTGCGACAAGTACGTTGTAAAGGAATCGTACACGGACGTGAACAACACGAACAATTCTATTGGCTTTAACAACAGTACTGGTGTGCAGTGCTTGATACGAAACGATACTTTTGCTTCTTCTGCGGATGTAGTCGCTTCGTTTCCGATAGAATTTTTCTACCCTCTCGCCACTCCCATCGAATTCCACCTGACACCTCATGAGATGGCTCTGTTCTTTGGAGCTAATAATGTCTGGTCAGATGCAGGAACGGTAACTCTGAATTACACCACGAACATGGGGAGGAAGGAAACTCTCAGCGGTGACATCGTAAGCTTCAGCGATTCGAACGCAGTGGTGATTCCTGAACCTGTGTACAGACCGGGAGTGTTGGGAGTAGAGGTCTACAGGTACTCGCAGGATGACCCGATACTCAGAAGGGTATACAGCTTCACAGGGGATACGAGTTCGCTGCTCGATTACTACGCTCCATCGCAGAAGCCTGTGTCCTACCTGTTCGTAGCACACGGCAGCTCTGAGGATGTGTTCGTTGTGACTGACCAGTTCAAGCCTACATTCTGGTTCTACTCCATCCTGCTGTGTAGCCAAGACTCCAACGGAAACTACCACGTAGAGAAAGAGTACGTGTTCAAATACGGCGTGGAGAGCGGCGCGGTATCCAACAACAACGAGCCTACCATTCAGAAGAACTTCACTCCGTATCCCAACAGACAGCCAGCTTCCAGCCTTTACAAAACAGGCAAGGTGACAGGGTATATAGGAACCGTGAGCGGAGCCAAAGTGTATACGGATTCCATATCGTTGCAGAATGCAATATACGCAATATCGACTTCTCCTATGACCAAGTTCATCAAGACTCGCAAGGGCGATGTCATCATGATGGATACGGCATCCTCGATACAGATGAAGACGGATGACAACACAGTCCAGCAAGCATTGAAAGCTACGGTGGATTGGGTGGAGATGGGGGATACGGAAGGTCTTTCCATTGTGTCTGTCCCCAACGATTCGTTCTGGCCCATCAACTCATAAAGGCGGTGTGTAACACATGGCAGTAGTAAACCGAAAGTATACAGGTACGTTACAGTACAATGCGAACGGCGGTACGAACAAGCCTGACAACACCGTAGAATCTATATGGAGTACCGCAACATCAGGTTACCTTTACCTGTATGTGCGTGTCACAACGGCAAAGCCTACAAGAACAGGGTATAAGTTCGTAAACTGGTACGATTCCTCCAACAAAAGGTATCTTGACCCAAACGATAGGGTATCTTTCGAATTCGCCGCAGGTGGAGCGCAGTACAAGGCGTACAACCTTGTGGCACAGTGGCAGATTCTTGTCACAACGCCAACGATAACCACGCAGCCGTCAAGTCAAAGCGTGGACAGGGGAGACTCAGTAAGTCTTTCGATCTCAGCTACAACGGAATACGGAACTCTGTCATATCAGTGGCAGAGTTCCACCGATAATGTGAATTGGTCGAATCTAAGCGGAGAGACTTCCACTACCTACGTTCCCGATACGGACACTGTAGGCGTGATGTACTACAGGTGCATCGTGACCAGTTCTGATTCCGGTGAATCGAAGACAGCCACTTCGAACACGGCGGTCATCACTACGAACGCAACGCCGAATGCGAACATCTCCGCACAGCCGCAGAGCGCAACGGAGTTTGTCGGTTCGACAGCAAGCGTGTCTGTTACGGCAACAGGCAACAGCCTTGCGTATCAGTGGTATTCAAGCACGGACGGAGAGACATTCACTGCAATCAGCGGTGCGACTTCCAATACGTACACGATTCCTACATCCTCAACAGGAACTACGTACTACAAGTGCGAGATAACGAATACTCTCAATGGGTACACTTCCGTAACAGAAACGAGCGTTGCCGTAATCACCGTGGAGAATGTCACCGCTCCTGTGTTCAACACGAATCCGCAGGATCAGGTGGTGTACATCGGGGTCTCTGCTGTTCCGCTGACAGCCCTTGCGACTTCGAACGCCACGATAACCTATCAGTGGCAAAGCTCATCCAACGGCTCGACATGGAGTAACGTATCTGGGGCTGTACAATCGGCTTACACGCCTCCTTCCAATACGGCAGGACAAACACTCTATAGATGCGTTGCAACGGCTTCAGGCGGCTCACAGACACAAACAACGGCATCGTCTGCGGCAACGGTCAGAGTAGTGTCTGCGACAGCTCCTACGTTCGTGTATGACCTGTCAGAGATAGACATAGAATACAACGCCAATGATCCTGCGGATGCTATTGACGGCACTGCTACAGCTCCATACGGCACGATAACGTACCAATGGTACAGAAGCACGGACAACGGAACAACATGGTTTCCTGTCACTGGCGCTACGGCTGCAAGGTACACTCCATCCACGGCGTTCAACGCTTCCGAGTTATACAGGGTAGCCGCCACGAACCATGTCGGTACATCCGAGATGACGGCTGTGTCGGGTTCGGCAAAGATAACTGTTGTCAACGCCGTTCTTTCTCCGGCAGACAAGTGGGCGCAGTATCTACAGATAATCAGGGAAGGTTCGTTCGTCAAACTGGCGAGGCTCGACTTCCTTCAACCCAACGGTTCCGTGTCTTTCTCATTGGATAACAACCCTCTGAACAAACGAAGCAGAGCGTTCATCCAGGATGGTACGCTGACCGTCAATCTCCAAAACGGACAGAGGCGATCCGCCACGGTAACGCTGTCGAACCTTGACGGCGAGTATGACTACAATGTCAACAAACTGTGGTTCGGACAGCAAGTCCAGCTGTGGGAGGGCGTGAGGCTCAAGAACGGAGAGGACTTCCTGATTAGTCAGGGCGTTTTCTACGTGAAAGACCCTGAAGAGGTCTTCAAGCCTGACCTGAAGCAGACAACTCTGAACCTCGTTGATAAGTGGGCGTACCTTGACGGCACACTATTTGGGAATCTTGATGGGACTTACGAAGTTCCTCTCAACTCCAACATATTCAATGTCATCGCTTCCATCCTGTTATTCGACAGGGGGAACGGACAGGTGGTAGATGGTTCAACTCCTGTGTTTACAGGCTACTACAACGGCAAGACCACCACGCTGCCCGATGGGACTACGGTCCCTCTGACGAACACTCCGTACACGTACAGGTGCGACTCAGAAAGCGGAACGTATGCCGACATAATCTTAGAAATGAACACCATGTTGGCAGGATGGATAGGGTATGACTCCAACGGACAGCTCCGGCTCAGTCCTTCTCAGGACGATATCCTTGACCAAACGAAGCCTATACAGTGGGAGTTCACGCCGAGTAACTGCAACCTTTTGGGTGCGACTTACTCCGTCAAGAACTCTGAGGTTTACAACGATATCATCATCATCGGCGAGAGCCTGTCAGAGTACGGGCAGACGGCAGGTAGGGCAACGAACTATGACCCTCGTTCAGATACGAACGCGAACCTAATCGGTCTTAAGACGAAGCGGTACGCTCAGAGCGGTTACTACACGCAGGATATCTGCGAGAGCTTGGCAGTGTTCAAGCTGAAACGGCAGAGTGTTCTGAAGAAGTCCGTCACGATTGAATCCACGCAGATGTTCCACCTTCAGGAGAACAACCTGGTGACGATTCAGAGAACGGATAAGAAGGGGAATCCTATAGAACGGCACTTAGTCACGGGATTCACAAGGCCGATTGCACAGGATGGGGCCATGTCATTGAACTGCACGGCGGTCAACGATTTTCCAGTGGCCACAATTACTCAAGCACCATGACTTGGAAAGTATACGTTCACACGTTCCCTAATGGGAAAAGATATGTAGGAATATGCAAAGGGTCTGCGAAGAAGAGATGGGGAATAGGTGGAAAACACTACGACAAACACCCTGTAATGAGAGCGGCAATCGCTAAGTATGGGTGGGATAACATTAAACATGAAATCGTAGCCACAGATTTATCTCAAAAGGAAGCTATGAATATGGAGGAGATGCTTATTGCTAAGTACAAAACATTTCCTCCGTCCCTTGGGTTCGGGTATAACTGCACAACTGGTGGGGAAAGCAGAATTCCAACAGAAGAGCAAATAAAAGAAACAGGGAAGCGTTCCAAACAATGGTGGTCAGACCCAAAGAACAGAGAGCGCATGTCTAAAGCACATACTGGTGTAAAAAGGTTCACTGAAGAGCAGAAAGCAGAAATGTCAAGAAGACTCGCTGAGTTCAATCGTGGAAGGCCATTATCAGAAGAGCGAAAGAAAAAAATATCCGATACCCTAAAAGGAAGGAAACCTTGGAACACTGGATTAAAAATGTCGGAAGAGTACTGCAAAAAACTTTCCGATATCAAGAAAGGAAAGCCAAGGCCACATTCGGAAAGTCATAATAGAGCAGTTCTCGAAGCTTGCAGAAAACCAGTAATGTGTGTGGAAACTGGAATGATATATTACAGCCAACGTGAAGCAGCAATGGCAACAAACACCAACGAAGGTAAACTTTCCGAAGTTCTGAAAGGGACAAGGAAGACAGCTGGAGGATTCCACTGGAAAAGAGTTCCGAGGGAAGAGGAGACAATCCAACATGTCTGATATGAATAAACAAGCCTTGGAGATGTGGGGTGCGATGAAGCCCATGATTGACAAGGAAATCGAGGCAAAGACACAGGGCGTGGTGCAGCGGAGAAAGGCGAAAGTCACTACTGCACCCTCCCTGATAACGAACAAGATCGGAGTTACGGAGCCGTTCGGAGATGAGTATTTTGTTCCGTTCAACACGAACATAATGTCGGCACAGGTTGGTGATGTTGTGTGGGTTGAGTGGATGTACGGAGCAACGAACGCATTCGCAAGCATGTTCGCAGGTGCTGACGAGAAGGACCTTACGGTTGCCGGAGACATACATGTCATTGGAAACGCTACAGTAGATGGTCAGTCTACGTTTATCGGAGATGTTGAATTCCAAGGAAATGTAATAGGAATAGAAACAGACTACAAAATGTCTGCGTCTCTATCGTCAGCTGGTTGGTACAGAATCATGTACTATGGTGATGATGAGCTTGCCACCGTTCTTGAATTCAGGGTATTCATACCAGAATCACAAGGGGCTGGAACGGAATCAGGAGAGATTCACAGGATTCAATATCCCACAACAAATGGATCGTATTCTATTTTCTCACAGGAATACAGCGTTGGAGAAACACTTTTTGTTGATAAAATCCGGCGGACATACGGAGGCAGTAAGGGCGGTGTAGGAGCGTGGGCATTTGATATACATTACACTGGCGGAGCAACAAACACCGTGTATGTGGAAGTTGGGATAACGGGTAACTATGACCACGATGTTGTATTCCTTGAAAATTTATCTTCCGTGAATGATGCACCAAGCGGCGAACAGGTATTCCCAACAAAGACATTTTATCAGCGAACCGAGGGCGATATATCGTCATTTTGCTCGTTTAATAAGACTTCCGGGAATAGCAGTGTGGATTACTGCATCGCATATAGGCGCGGATGTAACGTAAACATACACCTGCACCTAAAAGCGACCGGAAGTATATCGGCAGGTTCAGACATTTGGGTAGGAACGGCAGATGTGCCGCTACCGTTAGCAGGAACGGCCACCGCCGCATACTATAGTGGCAGAGCATTGGCAGGACGAATACAATCCAACGGGACATTGACATGCAGATATGCCGCAGGAAGCGGTTCGTTCTCGTCTGGTAATGAATTGGATTTTTATTTTGACTATATTTGCGATTAACACAGGAGAAAGAAACGATGTTTATAATTCTTGAAATCCAGAAAAGCAACAGCGGCTCCGTGGATATTGTCCCTCCAACAAAGCATGAGAGTAGGAACGAGGCGGAACAGAAATACCATCAGTGCCTGTCCGCAGCGGCTGTCAGCAAGGTGAATGTCCACAGCGTTGTGATGCTCAGTGACTACGGAGATCGCATTAAAGGCGAAACGTACATCCACGGCGATGAAGTAACCGAATAAATAACATTATGTCTATAAGGAGATTATCATGGTAAATCTTAACTACTCATCTGGTACAGGCTACTGTGAGTACGCTGGGCGCTCCACAGACCCGAAGCCTACCGTGGGCTTGGCTACCGGATCGAAGTTCACTGAAATAGACACAGGTGACGAATACAGATTCAACAGCGTAAGCTCTGCATGGGTGAAGCAGCCCCAAAGCGGAGGCGGTGGAAACCTTCAATCTAAAACTGCTACACCTACAACATCGGAGCAGACTATCACGGCTGATGATGGATACGATGGTCTTTCTTCCGTTACAGTAGAAGCAATATCTCCTACCAAATCCGCAGAAACGTACACTCCGACAACATCAGACCAAACCATATCCGCAGGTTCATGGCTTGCAGGAGCGCAGACCATTAAGGGAGATGCGAACCTTGTTGCCGGGAATATCAAGAAGGATGTTGAACTGTTTGGAGTAACAGGAACGTATGAAGGTAGCGTTCCTGTATCTGTCGAGCCAAAGGATGTCAACTTCATCGACTATGACGGCACGATTCTGTACAGCTACACGGCTGAAGAATTTGCCGCACTGGATGCACTGCCCGCAAATCCCACGCATGACGGTCTGACCTCACAGGGGTGGAACTGGACTTTGGCTGATGCCAAAGCACAAGTGACCGCTATGGGAAAGTGCAACATCGGGCAGTTGTATGTTACTACGGATGGAAAGACGCATATCGACATAGAGCTTTTACCCACGGCGTTATCCCCATATTTGGGTCTGTGCGGGAGTTCAGGCGCATCAGTTGATGTTGATTGGGGTGACGGAACGGCTCACAGCACGGTAGCATTGACAGGTTGGAACAACCAAATAAATACTAACCACACATATTCCGCCCCTGGGAAATATACAATTAAAATAGGCGTAAACAGCGGAACATACGCATTATCTGCCAGCTCTACTGTCCAGTTGTTAAATGGTAATTCTGGGGTTGTTTATGAAAACAGGTGTTATTCAATCGCAGTAAAAGCGGTGCGTCTTGGGGATGTAACAAGTCTTCGGTCGAATACCTTTCTTGACTGCTATTCACTTGAATACGTTACGATTCCAAGCGGCGTAAGTGATATATCCGCAAGCGTGTTTAGTAGTTGTTATTCCATTAAATCGATTACATTTCCGCCACACGCTTTAAATTCCTACACTTACATATGCGATGCATGTACAAGCTTGAAATTGGTAAGCTTGCCGAAAGAAATGACAATGATTCCTGGATACATGTTTAACGGCTGTAGGTTATTACAATCTGTTCCTATCCCCTATACCACAACATCAATAGACCAACGAGTGTTTCAAACCAACCAATCGTTGCGTGAAATTGTTTTTCCAAGCGTTACGGCAATCAATCAGTATGTGTTTTCTGCTTGTGCTTGTCTGCTTAAATTTACTGTTCCGAGTAGCGTGACCTCTATAGGACAAAACGCATTCTCCAATTGCTTTGGTTTGAAAGAGATACACTTCAAGCCATCGTCACCACCATCAGTCTCTAATAGCAACGCATTCAGCTCCCTTCCGACAAGCTGTATCATCTATGTTCCCACAGGGAAGCTGAACGATTACAAGACTAAGTCGAACTACCCTGACCCCAACACTTATACATATGTAGAGGAGTAAGCCATGATTATCGTAGAACAAGTTGGATTAAGAGAGCGCAGATACAGTGACCTTGGCGTGAAACTCTTACAGGTTGAAACAGGGTTGAAATACGAGGATGCTGTGGATGTCGTTCCTTGCAGATATACATACGACGAAACAGACGAGCCTATAGAGCAAGAACCGCTCGACCCACAGGATGCTCTTGACATCATATTCGGGGGTGCAGAATGATTCAGTTCAAAAGACTTGATGCGGATAAGTACCGCAGAATAATGAACAAAGCAGCAGCATCCCTTCCTGATGGCGAAGCGGCAGAAGCACCGATGCTGTCTGCATATTGGGCGGCAGGAGTGGAGTACGCAGTAGGAATCCGCGTCTGCTATAACGATAAGCTTTACAAAGTCCTGCAAGATCATATGTCACAGGAAGCGTGGACACCTGATGTTTCCCCGTCACTGTTTGCGGAAGTCCTGATACCTGATCCGTCCGTGATTCCTGAATGGGTACAGCCGTCTTCGACTAACCCATATATGATGGGGGACAAAGTACGGCACAACGATAAGGTTTGGGTATCCGATGTGGATAACAATGTGTGGGAACCCGGAGTTTATGGGTGGACAGAGACCGAATAATTAATAGAAGGAGTTCAGCATGGTTAGTTTGAATTACTCTTCCGGCACGGGTTACTGCGTATATGCAGGACTCAGCACGGATACAAAGCCTACTGAGGGAATCAACACAGGCTCCAAGTTCAGGGAAGTCGATACAGGTAAGGAATATTTCTTCGACTCTGAGTCTTCCGAGTGGATTATTCCTGGAGGTGGTGGCGGCGGTGACGCTAAGAGCGCCAAGGTCGGAACTGGTAAAGTCGGATCAATGATTATCGAGTAAGGAGAAAAAATATGGCTTACGAAAAGCAAACATGGACTACAGGTGACACCGTAACTGCCGATAAGCTTAACCACATGGAAGACGGAATCAGCAGTTCTTATGTTGTGATATTCGATACTACCATTGAACGGATTGAGGACGATGGCGTTTATGGGGTTCTGCAACCTCAGATAACATTAGCAGACTTGTTTGAATTGATGAAAACGAAGCAAGTGGCTTTTAAATGCGAATATGAAAATTATGACACTCATGACGTAACCACATTCTATATTGGTTTAGTAAATACAATCATCAAAGCAGATAAAGAAAAAGTCGATAGCGGTGATTGGGAATATTATTTTGAAACGGGAACGCTTAATGCGGAAGGCAGTGGTAGTGATACGGCAAAGTTTTGGCTTTCCGATTATTACCCGGCTCCTCCAGAAGCCTAATGAACCTGATGACACAAAATAAGGAGATTAACCAATGGCTTATACAAAACAAAATTGGACAACTGGAGATACTGTCACAGCTGAGAAACTGAATCACATGGAGAGTGGGATTGCAGAAGGTAGCAGCGGTGGTGGACTCGTTGTTGGTATCACAAATAATCCGGATACGAATTTGTATGAATGCAACAAGACTGCCGGAGAGATTTGGGAAGCATATTCAACTGGTTGCAATGTTGTGTTCAGTGACACTGAATTTGACGATGTGGTCTCTCTTGTTAGAGCGTACATAGATGATGGGTATTGGTTTTATACTGGTTGCGTTAGTGATTATAATGCACTTTATATATTTTTTGCCGAGACCGCTGATGAATATCCTGTCCAGCCTGATAATAAATAAAATTGAGGTGAATAATGACGGTATATATCGGTAACGCTGTCGGAAACGAGAAAGGGACAGCATCAGGCGGAGAGCCTGGAGATCAGACAGGGAAAGAACTACGCATTCAGGCGTGGTATAAGAACAAGAAAGGGTGGAGGGTCTTCCGTCCTAAATCCTCTGAGGTTGCTCAGAAGCTCGTATATGACATGAGAGCAGCTTGCGAGAACTCTGCCATAGGTTATAGCCAAGCGAAGAGGAACACGCTCTATACAGCCGTTAAACCGCTTGGATTCGATTGTGCGAAGGTGGAGACACCTTGCGAGTGCGATTGCTCATCTCTGGTCAGGGTATGTATCCTTTACTCCGGCATTAAGATCAATGACTTCAACACTGCTTCAGAACCTACCAGGCTGTTGGCAACAGGCGAGTTTGAGGAGATGGTGGGGGAGGAGTATACGGATTCTCCTGACAAGCTTTCTCATGGAATGATCTTATGTACTAAGACGAAGGGACACACGGCCATAGTTCTGAACGATGGGCCGGATGCGGAGCCTTACCCTGATCCGCCTGTGCCTCCTGAACCCCCTGTACCGCCTGAACCGCCCACGCCTACAAAGCAGATGGTGTATGTCATCGGTGGAAGCGTGAATGTCAGGAAGACGGACGAGATGAACGCCGCTGGAAAACCAGTAGGTAAGGTCCTGTTCACCGCACACAAGGGTAACAAGTTTAACCTTATCGACATCTCTCCTGATACTGGATGGTATCACATAGAGACTTACAAAGGTCCAGGATACATCAGCAACAAACCAGAACTTACCTGTCTTATCAGCGTTCAGTAACCTTACGCCGCCATAGTAACATTATGACCGTAATGTGATCGCAGAGATATATCGGTACGCCGTTATGTCTCTGCGGTTAGTATAGCAAACTCTACACATAGCTGTTTTTGTGTGTATGAAATTATACCCTATAGGGAACATTTTTTAACTACATTCATAGTATGTATAAGAAATGAGATTTCTGCATAGATATGCATAGACAGGATTCGTCACTGAAACTGTACGGTTTTCCTGACGAATATTGAAATGTCGGTACATTTGCATGAAAAGAATATTGAAATGTGGGAACATATGCAATAAGAAGTGCGAAAATGTGCAAATTCAGCACATTATTTACTTGAAAAATGTGCAACTCTGAACTTAGTAAAGGAGATTAACTATGGATAAAACCCTTCTTATCAACATCGTTTGGGCAGCTGTCTGCTTCATTCTGAGCGTAGTTGCTCAGTTCTTTGCTACTTACCTTAAGGCAAAGGGCATCATCACCGAGGAGGCGGCCCACCAGATCGCCGTGGCAGAGGAAGCGTTCTCCACTGTGGAACATGCCGGACGGCAGAAGATGCAGCTGTGTATCGATGCCCTGTACAACATGATCCCGTTCCAGGTCCGTATGTTCTTCAGCCGTGAGATGATTGGCGAGATCGTACAGAAGGTCTTCGACCAGGTTGAGAAGTACAAGAACACTTGGATTGATGCCGCAGCCGAGAAGCTGGTGGGCAAGCTTGAGGATGAGATAGAGGAGCAGAACGCAGCTTCCGTTCCTGTAGAAGTCAAAATCGAAGAGGAGTAATCCAAGACACGCAAAAAAGACCAGGATGGGGAAGAACCACACCCTGGTCTTTTTGTTTCTGTAGTTAGTATATAGTTTCTTAGTGTCAGTTCTGTCACTTTCACTTAACCATGCATGTCACCTCCTCATATGATATCGTCTTCAGGATTCCACCAGCAGCAGAACGGCATCTGCACCCGTCCGCACTTCTTGCATGTAGCGTTAGGCTCATCGTGCAGGTACTCCCCGTATTTACTGCTGTCATCAGCTTTCACAAATCGTCCGCACTTTGGGCAGACCATATAAAATACGCAATAATCACCGTCAACGGGACCGTATCCAACAGTAGGTGTCTTCTCACCGTAGTCATCCCAACCCATCGCACACATCTCCTTTCACAGGCTCTATCCTCGCATAGATGTCGCAGTATGTGTTATCGTAGGAATCGTCAACCCTCTCGATAAACCAAGGCTGCTTCTCCAATTCGTTACCGCCATAGTAGTACCAGTTGCTTCCTCCGATCCTCGCATGTATGTACAGGACATCATCACGGCCGACATACTTATTGAACGTATCGTACTGCTTCTTGTAACGCTTGTACGTTTTCTTCATGAGAAACTTGAACTGTTTGCGGAGCTTACCGTGTACAGCATCCCAGTTGATGTCTTCCGTTTTCCCCTTGATGTACTTAGCTACAAGGTCATTGGTACTCTTATTGAACTGATAGAACCAGCCCCTCCCGTGTGAACGGATATAGTCCTCGCATTCAGAAACACCGACTTGTCTTGCGTGTTCCTTTATGTCTTCCTCTGTCAGAACTTCCTCATTCTTCATGAGCCTGTACCCACGCAACCGGGGAACGATTATGTTGTTCTTCTTAGCTATACTGCCAAGGTTGTCAATCTGTGCATACGCAACCAAATCCATTCAGTTTACCTCCTGATCTATGATCCTGAACTTAGTATGTTACGCCATCGCAACACTGTCGAAGATGTTGCCGATGCTTTCCTGCTGATTGGTCAGACGCTTTGCGTACACGGAAGTGGTGGAAATGTTCTGATGCCCCAGAGCATGTTGTACCATGTCGATTGGCACTCCGTTCGTGAGCATGAAGCTTGCGGATGCATGTCTGAGGGCATGGCTGCGGATGTCCTTTTCTCCCGTGATCTTACGAACAAGCCTCTCCACCAGTGCGCTCATGACGGTCCGGTCAAACTTGTGCCATGATCCGTCCTCTTCAACGCATACGAACAGGGGGTCTGTATCTCTGAGCGTAGCTGGTCTGTAACCGCTGTTCATGTATTCATCCACAGCTTTCTGAGCCGTCTTGGGGAACGCAGCGTACCTGGATTCGCCACCTTTTGTATCCACAAGGAAAACTCTGTCGTTCTCATAGTCGAGATCGCAAGGGCGGATAGCCGTCAACTCCTTGTTACGCATCGATCCCGTGAGGAAAACTGTGAGGATAGCTTTGTTGCGTGGCCATGTATCGCTATGGCAGTAACCGGGCTTATAGCTGTTCAGGAGTTCAACAACATGCTCACAGGTTAGGACATGCTCATACGGTTTCCGTTTCGCTTTGGAGACTTTCCTCTTGTCAGGCATGATGATGGAGAAGTCCGGCATCTCAAAATCCTTGTCCATAGCTTTGATAAACCTGCAGAAGTACATTAGGTGCTGGCAGTAGAGGTTCAGGCTGGTGATCCCGACTCTCTCACTCTGCTCCGTCCTCCAAGCCATGATGCTTGCGGTGGTCAGTTCGTCATTGGTACGCATGTACAGGTTCAGAGTCCTGGAATACCCCTCGATGGTGGCAGCGGTCTTGTCTGCTTTGAGGGACTTGGTGTAAATGTCGGCGTAGTATTTTATATTCATTGTGTAAACCTCCTGTCTATTAACTATCTATAGTATAAACAATAATGACAGATTTGTCAAACACTATCTGTTCTGCCAAACCTCAAGTTTCCAAATGATGCTCTCCAGGGACTTAGCCTCACTGACCGCACCGATCTCAATCAGTTTGTCCAACAGTTCCATAAGTCTGTGCTTCGGAGTACATGCTTCCTTCTTTATGTGTTCAATCGTGGACCGTCTTTCTTCTCTTGTCATAGCTTTATTCCTCCTTAATCAATCATTCAAAATATACATCATAGTCTCTGTCATGTACTTCCTTATTGATCTTTTATGGTCTTTCAATTCACGCAGCGAGAATTGGCATGTTCCTAAAATCTGTTGTCTTTCATTCCGTTTCAGATCAACAATGAACAGCCCTTCTCCTTCGCTATTAGTTGTGTAGTACCTACTCCAATCCGGATCATGAGTCCATGACCATTTATAACCGTCTTTGTTGTAGTACAATCTTTTATTTTTGCACATAGTTTATACCTCCTCCATTTCTGTTAGTTCGTCTGCGGCATCGAGCAGTCTTCTTTCTAATACTTTCAGAGTGTAAAAGTACTCTTCTCCGATAATGTTCTCACACTCCAATATCATAAGAAGGATTGCTTCGACTTCCTTGTGAGACAGCTTTAATACCTTGCGTGGTTCTTTAACTATTTTGAATCTCCTACCATGTCCAAATTTATTTGCCCACGAATAAACGGTCCTTGGCTTAACACCCATTTGATATGCGATCTCAGCAACGGTCTGATCTCCAACATAGTACATTTCCACAACTTTGGACTTAGTGTCCTGGTCAACCTTTTTACCGCTTGGCATATAAGACCCTCCTGTTAATATGTTTGGCAATATTTAAAACCGACCATCTCCCACATACTATTCTTATCTTTACGGAAGTAGTGGGCAACACCGTCCATCATAGTTGCCCATGCGTGAAGACCATTCTGTTCAACACTTATGCATTTCTCTCCTCCGATCCTTGTGCAAGCCGGAGCATCCATAATATCCTTAAACCGATATATAGTCTTGAACATAGTTTAGTCCTCCTTCTCTATCAGCGCATGCACTCCACCCGGATACTGCTCGTCAAACCAATGCCAAATCTCAAACCTGTCTGTACCTTCCGGCCAATCCATGAATGACTCCGTTATACAATCCTGATCGTCAATGCCAATGTCACCGAAATCTGACCATAGATTTTCAAGTTGTACCATATCCATTTAATCCTCCTCCATATTCATGACCCACTTTTTACCATTATGGACCGCAAAAGGTGTTGCGCTATGCGTTGGAATTATCTGCTCTCCGTAAAAGTTTTCGAGTAATGAGCAGTCAACTCCTCGATATATCTTTGGAATGTGCCATCCCTGCCAGTTATCCCAGTATTCAATATTCTTTTTTGCCAGTCTCTTTGCTCCCAGGATAGTATCCGAACCACCATAGTTATAAAACTCATACTGACCACCGATCACATAGTATTTGCTCATGCGTCTTCCTCCTTATAAATCTCAATATGGATATAACCGTCATTCGAGGCCCAGATGTATTTTACTTCATAGTCCTCCCATTCCTCCGGGAAGGAAACGCTGGCCAGATCATCAGTGTGAAGGAATGTTTCTGAATCTGTCTCTATTCCATCCACAAAGCATGTAATATCCACATTCCCCTGGATCGTTGTGTTGTTTATTAATTCATATAGCGTCATGCGAAATACCTCCTAAAATCTTATATCTCTGTCGTTAGTATCTTTACTTCGTAAGTTTCACCGTCTACCTCAAATTCAATATCCGAAATATCGAATGAACACTCCAGGACTATATCATGCTCTCCGTTTGCGCTGGTCCACCAAACATCATCATAATAGTTTTCCTGACCTGAACATAGATCATAAAACAGGGATGAACCATCATCAAAGTCAACAACGTACACACCGTATGATGAATCAGTATTTGCACCGGCCTCGAAAAGCTCCTTATCTGTCATTTCGGATAGGGAAGGTATATTCAAAAGCCTATTAATACGGTCTTGCTCAGACTTTGAAATTTTCACTGTAGCTGTATGTTTCATTTTTTTAATCCTCCTTATTCATATTGCAGAAGAAATCTTCTTCCACAAAACCGATCCCAGCATAGTGATCAAACAAAACATCGTCTGGAATATCATCTGCATAGTCAATTCCATCATCCTCCCCGGAATCCACAAGCTGCCAATAGTATGACCACCGCAATTCGTCTAATTCATCTTTTGTCAAATCGTGAACATCTCTGTACATAGCTTCCTCCATTAGTGCGCTTTATCATAAATCTCGTTTGGTACATGGTATACATACGCCCCGGACCTGACTAAAAGAGCATCCATACCATAATGAAGTTTCTTCATACCGTATACGTTTCCATATGGCCCAAAGTTAGGATATTGAGACAGGTTATATTTTTCTTTTTCTTCTTTTCTCATGTATTTCACTCTTGCCATAGTTTTACACTCCCTTCTGCTTCTTTACTTCTGCAATAATTTCATCCAGGTTATTCATGAGAATGTACCTATAATCTTCCATCCTGCTTTCAAGAATCTCCCGCGCAGTATTCATGACTGCTTTCCTGTCAATCTTGCTGCAATTACAACGGACCGCGAGAATGATATCATCGAATGTGAACCCATCCAGAACGTTATCGCTGCTGATCATATCAGTCCCCAGCTTCCAAGCTCTGTCCATAGTTATTTAACCTCCCTTTTTCTTTCCCTGATTTTCTGAATATCCCGCAGACCGGATATAATTCCTTCTGCCTGTATGATGATCGCACGATCCCCGCCACGGACTTCCCATCGGATAAGCTCAAGAGCGCTAACAATCATCTGCAAGCTGGCCGCAGGAATCTCTGTCAAACCGTCCTCCCGTTCAACGTTGGTCCGGAACAGGACAGGGAAAAGATCATCCGCTATATCATAGTCATACGGTTTAACCGTCATTGTCTTTTCTTTCAGCATAGCTTTTTACCTCCACATCATAGGGCAGATACAACCGATGATATTTATATGATCATCTTCCCATAGACCCACAAGAGCATTAAATCTTCCCGGTCCTCGCGGTATATAAAACTTTGCGTTTTCAGGAAACTTTTTGACAAACTTCTTTTGGAAATACCTGTCAAAGCCCCATTCCCCGGGGACCGTGAATTTATAGACCGTTTCGCCGGTTTTTAATTTTTCTTCATAGTCCTGGACGCGCTCCGCATAGAAACAGTTTTCAATATCGGGGAACACTCTATGAAGCTCCACCCTCCGCGCCTGGTCCTGCGGCTCAGTAATATCTGAGCCCTCCAACCTGTACGCATAGTACGCCTTATCTCGATCCGGAAGGAAATATAGAGCGCCATCGTGATTCTCATAGCAGGGAATTGTTTTCCCCTGGTCCAAAGTCTTTTCAATCAGCTTGCAGATATTCTTTTTAAAAGTTGAATATTTCATTTTATAAAACCTCCTGAATTATATTTATGATCATAGTATGTTTACTCTGCTTTTACGTATGCGGTTTTCCTGCATCCGTATACCTGGTGCGCAAAATGGGGGAGATGGGTATAGTGTGAATCATTCCACAATCTTTTGTGCAAGTCCTGATCATCCATGTCCCATGAATGATCATCAGCATAGTTTTCCCCCTTCTCTGTCAACACTTTACATTCAAAATAATTTGATCCATCGTGGTGTGAACATTTAATATATAGATGCCCGTTCTGGTCATAGATGTTTATATAGTCGCAATCCTCCCAGGCTCCGGAAAGCTCCCGTAAATCTTTGCAGATTTTCCCGCCGGCGCAGTTTCCATACCATAAGCCCAGGGAACCGACCACCAGCAGCGGCCCATTATCGCGCATGAACTTTTCAAGATCGTGACGCGCGTCCTCCCAGTCTAAGTCATATTCAAAATATAGCTGGTCCCATACTTCATCATCGGGAACATCATTAGCGTCTTCCCAGTCGTTTTCATCCGCATAGTTTTCAAACAGAAATTGCTGCACTTCATCCCATCTGTCAGAATCATAATAGTTATTAAAGATCGTTCGCGTCTCTGGTGTGCGTTTCTTGTCTCTGGTCATAGTATTTACGCCTCCTTGCAATAATCTACATGGGAATATCCGGCCATAATAAACCGATCACGAATCTTTTTCCGGTCAGTGTCTTTAACTTCCACAAAGTTCTCGCGGCAATCTGAAAATCTTCTGCAATCCGTTGCATATTCACAACGGTCAAGATCAACAACAAGCCATTTTCTCAAACCATACGCGTCCCGTTTTGTTGCAAAAGATAGAATCATATTTTAATCCTCCGTTTTTATAATTCTGGTCATAGTATTATTACGCTAAATCGTTATTCATGCGCCAGGAATAGCTTTGCACATGATCAATCCCGGCCGGCAAAGTTTCATTGAATTTCCTGCAATCATCGTCTAAATCTTTCAGGCGCTTTTTCAACTCGTTATACTTGTATATGGCCATATCTGCGCCCCATATATAATTATCAACATATCGTCCGCAATCTGCTATATAATAATCTTCCAGGTTATAGACCTGCAGCCGGTTCCCGCCTTCGCCTCCGATCATTGGGCGCTTTTCATTAGATTCTGTTTGTGATACAAGTATTTTCAATCCGCGCGGCGCAAAGAAGTATTGGCAATCCGCAGGAGATATGTTTAATTCATCGCTGCAATATTTATACGGGCAATCGATCCAGGCAATCACTCCAGCTTTTTCCCTTAATTCCTCCCGCATTTTTTCACGCGTTTTTTCGCCCATTATTTTTCCGGAGTATTTATTCATTACTTCCAGGACTTTGGGCATAGTTTCCTTAAAATACGCGTGTTTCATGTTGTCGATCAGATATGCTTTTGCTACTGATAGAATGTTATATCTCTTGCTTTTTTCCTTTTCTGCTGCGCGTAGTTCACTTGCAAGCTGGTTAGCTTTTTCTTTATCGATCCTGGCCGCCTCTATCAGCGCCGCGCGTTCTCTTTCGGACCTGTCCCGGGAATTAATCCAGTCCCTTAATTCTTTCAATTCATCGCATAAGCTTTTATATTCACCGCGCAGCGCCTCAAAAGATTTTATACCAACGTGCCAAAGATCATATTTATTATTCATTATATTTTCCTCCTATAATTTTTTAATTCTGGAAATAGTTATTATTCTAAAGCCCCTGCAGCTTTTAGCTCCCGCATAACCTGATCATGGAAATGATCATAATATTTATTTTTCCATCGCAGCGGCTTATATTTGTAACTTGCAATTTCAAAGCAGCGGCGAAAAGTTTCCGCGCGTATATAATCGCTTTTTCTTATTTCCAGCGCAATTTCGGGATCATCGCAACACGCGGAAACGCTCACAACATTTTTACTTGAAAAACAATAGTCACGAGCAAACATTTTCCGCGCCTCCCTCCTGTAGTTCATGGATCGGGAACCTCACGCCAAAGCTAATATATATTTTTGATTTTGGTATATCCAGGACCCGGAAAAGCTGCACACCATCACGGACCGGAGCGCGGCCGGCGTAAAACTCCCCGGAAACAAATCTGTTAAGCTCCGCCGGCGTGAATAATTCCCCGGCGATCAATTCACGATCATGGACCAGCGCCCGCGCACGATCAGACCAGCGCCAAACCTGCAGCCCGTCAAATTTTGGCAAAACCTGATAATATTTCATATCGCAAAAACCTCCCGCGTATTTATGATTCTGTTCTTAGTATTCAATCGTAACAAGCGAAACAAAAAGCAAATATATCAACTCAAGGACCCGCTGCAGCTTTTCCCGCTGCTCTTTTTTTTGATCGTTTTTCACGCTTTACGCCTCCCCGCAGCCGCGCCGCGATAAAGTATCGAATAACGGGCCATAATCTGAAATAACATCATCGACCGGCCGCCGGTTCAATTTTTCTATCCATGCTGGAGTGTATGCGAAAGGAATATCATACCAGGCGCAGCCGTCCAGCGGGGACCGGAATATTTCAACGTTCCCCAGAAAATCATACTCAGCGACAAGCGCCGCAGCCGCCGCGGACGATTTTATATATAGATCGGTTCCATGGTGGTCCAGATCGGACGCGGGAAGCTTTTTAACGGCAATAGTATAAATATCTTTCATGTTTTATCCCTCCTTATTTTCGAGATAGGAATGATATAGTATTAATCCAACAGTATCCCCATATTTTTCTATATATGCGTTCATAACCTGCAGGCGCTTTTCCTGCTTTTCTTTGTGCGCTGCTGCAGCTTTTTCAATATCAGCGCAGGCGTGCCGCGTTGCCTCCTGCAGCGCCTGGAACAATGTTTTTTCAATATCCATGTTTTACGCCTCCCATATCTCGCGGAATATTAACCGCGTCAAACAATCGGCCGCCTGATCCTCCGTATATTTCGCGGACTGTTCCGGGGTTTCATCCAGCAGCCGCGCCAGATCATCATGAGCGGGCCGGTTGTAGTAGTAGCAAAACAAATTGCCCATCGCCAGCCCCTGCGCCCAATCTTTGAAAACCTGGAACATATTCCCGCCGCAGCGGCGCAGGTTATTTTCATAGCATGCTTGCCGCGTGAATCCGTCCCGGATATACTGCAGCATTTCCGCGTCGCTGCAGTTTTCAAGTCCGTTTTCCTCCAGATCATCCGCGTTATATTTGCGGATATAATCGATAATGTTTTTGCGCGCGATTTTGGAATTAGTACGAATAGCCATAGTTAAAGCCTCCTAAAATAAAGATTGATTTTTATTTCGGGAGGCTTTATAATATAGGTGCCTCCCGTGCCTTTTTGCGTGGTTCGTGGTGGTCCGGGCTTTATCTGTTGCAGCAGCTAAAGCCCATTTTTATTATGCTGGCATGTTGTAAAAGCACTTTTCCGGAGGGTATACGATCCGGAGCGCGTCCGGGTCCGCATACGTGCAGCGGACCGGACCACCTGCGGCCCGTTCGAATGAAAACATTACAGCGCCGGTCCCGTCATCGATCACCAGGACCGCAGCGCCGGAGGCCTCCGCAGCGCATGAGGCATGATACCGGGCCGCCCATAGGGACCTGAACGCCCAGCCGAGGCGCTCCCCGTCCACGTAGATAGAATACTTTTTCATATTGTCAAACCTCCTGCAGATCGTCCACCATAGCGCCGCGCAGCGCCTTTTTCAGTTCCCGGACCCCGTACACCGTGCCCCGGTCCGCGTCCCCGTTTTTAGCGCGGATCATCCGAAACGCGCCGATACCCTCCGGGTTGATCACCAATAACGACCCGTCCGGCCGTTCGATCCTGAACGCGTTCACCGCGCCCGGCCCGGCCTGGCCGCATGATTTTATACACTTGTCAACCAGCTTTACACCCTCCGCCACGGTGGAAAAGTCCGCAGCGGCCTCCAGATCATGGAAATATTCCCCGAAAAAGTCCCGGCCGGCGTACCAACAACGAATAGTCACAAGATCACCTCCCTTTTATTTTCGCGCCGCGCGTCCGCTGCGGCTATTTGTTCTTTGACTTTATCATGTAACGCGGACCACATCCGCGCGGAGCTCCTGCAGATATCGCGCCGGTCCGGGCTTGTGTCCGGAGCTCCGGCCTCGTGTATATGGTCCCATTTTACGCCGAGGAGCGCCATTGATATACTGAACGCCTCACAACGGGAAACGCGGATAATATAATCGTCCGTTTCACCTGCGGAGCCCTCCGCAGTAGTAGCGCTGGCCTCCGGTTCCTGCTGCGGCTCCTGCTGCTTTTCGTCAATGTACCGGATATAGTAAGTTATTCCGGACCAGTCCGCGCCGCAGGTATTCAATTCAAGCGCGGTCCCGAGATCGCACACATAATTATAATAGAGCTTTTCAGCGTCCGCGTCGGACAAATCATAACCGTATGCAATAGCCCGGTACACCTTATAGCCGGCGTTTTTCGTTGCGTCATCGTCCAGGGAAAAACCGGCGGAGTACCCATTGGAAGAAATAATACCGAGACTTTCAAAAGCCGCCGCAGCTAATTCATGGACCATATCCCACGCGGCCCCGTGCCCATTTACCGTGATATACTTTGTCATGATGTGAACCCTCCTATATATGATACCAGCCAGCCGGCCGGCCCGATCCGGGGATCGCCTCCCCTTTTCGATATCTAATTATACCATAGAATTGACATAAATGTCAAACAAAATATGCAGAAAAAGTCCCTTTTTTTCTATGTTTTTTCTATATTCATATACAGATGATCCGGCCGCCGCTGCGGACGCAGTAAACAGAGTCGCGCAGCGTATAAACAGAGGCGCAGCGGGATACAGGCCGCCAGCAGATCACCGGGACAAGATCACCGACAATACAAGAGGATCACCGGCCGGACCTGCGGCAACTCCTGCAGCCGGCCGGACCTGCGGACCTGCGGACCAGCTTTTTTTCCAGGATCACCAATAGATCACCTGCATATCGTCCGCCTGGCCTCCTCTTGCTGCAGATCACCGTATAAACCAGATCGCCGAGAAAAGCAATTTACCGGAGGGACCTGCAGACATATAATGATATTTATGTTTCTGTTATTCTTATCTCGTGTATTATTGGTGAATGTAATATACCCCGGCTGGAGCATGGGAAAAAGGGAAAACAGATCATAAAAAACGAGTGAATATGTAAAAAGTAACGTAATAGCGTCATATTCAAGCATTGAGCAGCAGCGGATCACCTGCAGCCCGGAGGCGGAGCCGGCGCAGCCGGCGGAGCTCTTGCGCAGCGTTCATGTTATCCTTATAAGCATAAAGGAATCATAAACCGATTGATTGCCAAGGGACACCCCTGGTTTATAGGTATATCTCTTTTTATTGTTTTTTCCCCGGCATCAGCTACCCCACACCCACCCCTATTCATAAACCAACTGTTTAAATTCCCTATTGACAATGCATACGAAATAGACTACAATATGCAGCGTAGGGGTACAAGACCTGGAGAAATTATTCTATTTCCTTTCTGTCTTTTTGTCTTCACACTTCAGGTCTTTACCCTTAACAAAGAAAGGAGGGGCTGTATATGCCTGTAAACGAGTTAAGAGACCTGTGTGCAGAAGGACCGTATGTTATTTCGAGGGATGAGATCATTGAAGCATTCTTCGAATTCGCAGCAGACAACTCAGAGTGGATCAGTGACAGTTTCGGTTTTGACGAGAACATGAAGGACGGAGCTGTTATATGCATTGCAGAGATCGCTGGAGCTGCGAGGCTCATCAAGAACCTGGACAGGAAGTACAAAGAAGAAGCTTTAGAGTGGTCTGTGGAGGAAGACGGTGATGGAGCTGTATGAACCTGAGTGCAGTTTAACAATCCGGCAGAAGCTGGCGTTGGAGTGGATCATATTCAAAGCGAGGGTGAAGCGGTGGCTGAATGTTTTGAAAGAGGGTATTACACAGTAGATTCGTTACTCTCGTTCCCACGCACATTGTTTAAAGTCGGTTCTATTGTCCACGAAGTCGAGACAGACCTCTATTACGTAGTAGGTAACGATGGATGTTTCCACAGGATAGAAGACGCAGAAGAACTGTTTTACAGCGAGTCAAAGCCATCATCCAAGTGCCAATACTGTGGCTGCACGAACGATCACATTTACGGAACATGCGACTATTGCGGAGCGCCGTTAGAGGAGTAAACAATGTTCGATTTTCTGAAACGTAAGAGCGAAGATAGGTGCGCGAAATGCATTTGGTATCATCCGTCCAACGGAACATGCCATTTAAAGAAATGCTCTGGGTTCGGTTACGGGTATGTGTCCCGGCTCGATAGGCGCAGTTGTGAGCTTTATGCGCCACAGGGGAACAGGGAGGCGTAATGCAGGTAGTAGGCAGCCCCCCGGTAGTTTAAAAGCAGGAGCTGGTCAGGTCACTGGCAGGTATGAGGTGGGTACTTGTTTACAAGGAGCGGAGTTCTGAAGAAACGGTAGTTAATGGAGGAACGGACATTGACGAAAGAGTACGTAAGCAAATACGCAGTTGAGAAGTGCATGGATACGATCATGAACATGTTGGAGATCACTATGAAGAACATCAAGGAAATCAGGCAGCTGATGATGATGGCTGAGACCATCGAGCTGCCGACAGAGGGGGAAGAAGATTGTACTTAGGGAACGGATACCACATAACTGCTGACAGATACCAATACATTCTTGAGAAGCACATGACGCGGAAAGACGGTAACAACATCGGTCAGGACTACGTAGCTGTATCCACGTACCATCCCACTGTCTGTGCGGCCTGTAATTGGCTTTTAAGGCAGTTACAGAGAGAAGACATACAAATACTTAATGAAGCCCCTGAAGAAGTCTGTACAGCGTTTAAACGGCGCGTAGAAGAAGTCAGGGAGATGTTCAGGAAGTGCGAGAACCTGGAGATGAAAGATGAAACCTATCAAGATAACAGTAAAGAAGAAACCGACTAACAGGTCAGAGGCATTGAGGGTCTTTGACAAAGACAACGAACAAGAGAACATCGAGAAGATGACGAGAGAGATCGCAGAAGCGTTAGTGAAAGGAGATTCGAATGGGGAACAAGCTGATTGAAAGAATGTACAGGGACATCACTGCTTCGTGTATGGATAGTGATGACTGCGAGATGGACAAGTCTATTGTCCTCCGGCAGATCGCATACAACATCGCGCATCTTGCAGACGAAGTGAGGGCGTTGAGAAGGGACTACGAGATAGTCGAGTGGGTAGATTCAAATACCGAAGACGATGAACAAGAAACAGAAGACGAAGAAGAGCCTGAAGAGAATGAAGAAGATATCGTCTACTGCTTTCGTTGCGGAAAGAAGATGAAAGTAAGGGAAGCTGCCTCTACTGTCATCGCAACGGGCAGAAAGAGGTATATCTGCAAGGATTGCGATAAAGACATTGATTCCTTCATTAAGGACTTCCTGTTTCATTGAGCCATGCAGGAGATTAATTTATCAGGAATCTGCATCTCAGCCCCGAAGACATACGAGACTCCGAATGACGGACCGTGTACACAGTTCTACGTGATGTGCGGACGGATCAGGAGGCGCGGAGAGAGGAAGACAGACTACTTCTCCATCAAGTCATTCGGGAAGAGGGGCGAGATGGTACAGAAGTTCATCCACAACGGCATGAAAGTGTGGGTGAAGGGGGAACTTCAGGCTGAGACGATAGAGAGACCGACAGGCAAAGTCGATGTATTGCTGAATGTGAGGGCAAGCTGCATCGAGTTCTTGGGCAAGAGGGACGAGATAGACGAAGCGATACTGACCATCTCAGACGATCAGGACGAGTACATCGACATTGCAGAAGACTTAGTAGGCTGGTAATGAAGTACATCAACCAAAGAGACGCATACGAAATAACACTGCACAGCGGAAGCTACACGGCATCTCAGAAGATATCTGAACTGCCGAGTATCGATATAGTTAGGTGCAAAGATTGTAAGTACAGGCACGATAATTCTACGGGGTTCTGGAAACCATGCCGTGAAGTTATTACGGAAGATGATTGGTTCTGTGGTGATGGGAAGGAGAAGGGGACATGATAGTAACGATCAAAATAAGCGCCATCGTCCTTGGAATTGCATTTGCCCTGTTAGGGATGCTTATAGGAATCATAGTAACTTTGATAATAGAGGAAAAGACGAAATGATGGATAACGAAATAGCGTTTGAAACGCCGGAGGCCGCTTTCAAGACGGCTCAGAGCATGTTGGAAGACGGACACTACGTTGTATTGATATCGAGGGAAGAAGAACTGTGGATACTGAACTACGAATACTCAGACCTGTGCAACCGGAACGATGTTGTATTCATGTCCAGGGAAGAATTCGAAACGGAGTAT
>JAGBRZ010000150.1 GCA_017632155.1 Clostridia bacterium | reverse complement strand
CAAGGTATTCCTCAAGCCATGGGGCTGTTTCGGGCAGGTACACGTGCCCTGATTCAATGGCGGGGGATACCGCGTGAACACGGGCTTCCTTGCCGCCCTTCGGGTTAACGGGGATGCAGAAACATTCCGACTGCAGGGTCTGTATGATTGCAGATCCGTTTGCCTTGTCCTCAATCAGGACAGCACCGACATCGGGGTACAGGGATCTCACTGTACGTATCGCCGTCAAGGTCTGCGGGAAATCAAGGTGCTTCCGTAAGCAGTACCGCAGATAGTAATCGTTTCCCGTCTTCCCCCACACCGTGATCGCTACATAGTCATTGTTTTCGCCGCCCTTGAACGCCGCGTCAACGGATATCACGCTGTTTCCGTAGGTCGGTTCATGCGTGTACCGCCGCCACCATGACCGCTGTACAAGGTTACCGCCTTCAACACGGGGTGAGCATTGGTAGAGGGCTTGCCATGCTCTTGCGCCCGCCATAGGATCGTTGATGTAGGATGCCTTGAATTCAGAAAGCCACTTGTTATCCTTACCAAGTTCAGGACAAAGCGAATCACCGACAGCGCGTCCGAGCGGGTCGTTCAGTTCTGCTTCCACGGGTAGGCGAATCAGCTCGGCATGGGGTTCGGTGCGCAGGATGTTCGCCATCAGGTCGTCCTCGTGCCAAGGGGTAGCAATGACGATGACCTTGCCGCCCGCCGCGAGACGGGTCTTGATGGATGACACCCACTCCGACCACAGCCTTGATCGGAAGGTCTCACTATCCGCTTCGGCTCTGTTCTTGATGGGGTCGTCAATGAGGATCAGGTTTGCAGGGTTACCCGTGATACCCGACATCACGCCGCGCGAAATTAACTTGCCGACGTTATTCGCAAGTTCGACCTCTGTAGATCGGTCGACCTGGCCGATACCTGCTTCCGCTCCGAACAGTACTGCTCCGTGTTGGCGGATCTTGTCGGCGTTGCGGCGACAGAATCGCTGTGCGGACTCGTCGTTATACGATACCTCGATGACACGCCATGTCGGATGCCGCCCGAGCACCCACGCAGGAAGCGTCTCACTCAAGGTAATGCTCTTACCATGCTGTGGCGGGGTTTGTACGACCAACACGTCTGCGGCGTGACCTGTCGGGGTCTCAATAAAGGTCTGCACCTGGTCTGCCAAAAATGCCGCCATACGGGTCTGCTTCCACGCCGCGCCATGGACGTAAGGCAGATACGCGGCGAAGGATCTGCGCGCCATCTCGCGCTCCGCGAGCGTTGATAGGAGGATGTCTTCATCGCTTGCCACGTATCATCACTTCCTTCCCTGCTGTGCTTCCCTGCTGTACTGATGCACCGACGAGGTGACGATCAGCCATGACTCTAACCGCGCTTTGCACCGCTTCTGCGGCACGGAGGAATACCTCGTCAGCACATCGGTACAGCAGGAAAAAAAAACACACGCATGATAATGTACCTACTGTTTACTTAATCGAAAAAACCTTGTAAGTATAGGCTTTTTCGATGTCTGGTGTTGCAGTTTGCAACATTTTTGCAACGTCAATCGCTGTTTTTGCGCTTCGCAATGAGCATTTTCAGCTGATCGTCAGTCATCCTGGTAAGGTCAATAGACTCGATCGGCTTGCCGTCAAGACCGCCGATTTCGACCTTTTCTGTTGCTTTGCCTTCTGTATATTCAGCAACGAATCTTGCAGCTTGTGTATCCGCTGATACCGCCGCGCGATCATACATCGCCGCCGCAACAGCCATCGCGCCGTCAATCTCATCGGGATCGAGACCGCGCTGTACAAGTGCCGCACGATGTTCGTCTGTCAGGTAGTTTCCTTCCATCAGGACCTTCAGCGCGGCAGAGATCGTGTGCTCTCGCGCTTTCTTTTCCTTCCGCGCCTGCGCTGACCGCTGTCCTGCGATCCGCTGTTGCGCGCTGATCTCCTCTTTACTCATTTCTGCGTAGTGCCGATCAAGCGCATCCGCTCTTTTTCCCATCTCCACACCTCCTTAAAAATCAGCCCCTCTATAGATAATTATACAAGTTAGCACAGGCTAACTCAAGATGGGCAGACCTCCCGACACAGGCATGAAGTGGAACAGTGGAACAGATGGAACAGATGGAACACATTTTTCATAAACTTTTTTTTGTGTTTTCTTGTACGTAGTTTTCACGTACCGTATTTTCCCATAATTATTTTATATATATTATGTTCCACTATAAGAAATATAGTATATAAAAAGGGAAAAAGTGCCGTAGTTCCGGGCTTTTTCGGGTGGAACACATTTTTCGCGAAATCTGTTCCGCTTTGTTCCGCTTGTAACACTTCCGAAACACTTCCGAAACACTTCCGTAATATATACGCCTCCGCGCGAAGAATCGGTCCGAAAAAATTTTTTTGAGAAATTTTGAAAAACCTCTTGACAAGTCACCCAATGAGTGGTATAATGGTGTCACAGCAGGGCGAGAGCCCCGAGCAAGAAACCACCACACCACATAACCGAAAAGGAGAAAACACCATGAAAACGAAGAAGAACAACGGCACAATCCAGATCACTCTTACCGCAGAACAGTATTGCACCGTCAAGACAGCACTGCTTCTCGAGCTCGAACGTAACCAGCGCACCGATAACGACGCCCGTGCAGAAGAAATCGTCGCGATGCTCAAGGATGCGTTCGGCGCGATCTGCGGAGCACTGTAAGGAGGTACAGACCATGAAAAGATTTAGTGAAACAGCTACCCGCGAAGCCCTGAAGAACGGCGCGGCCATCCGATTTTACGATTATTTCTCCCTGAATGCCGGATACAGAATCATGGTAGACGGCGAGATCGCTGGATACATTACCTTTGATCTCTGGCTCAAGCTCAACCGCGATGAAACCATCGTACGCAGTACACGCGGTTTTGATTATGAAGAGTACACCGCTGCTCCCGCAGAAGAATCTCCCCGCGACGAGATCCTGAAGGACATCAACGGCGATCCCGTCAAGGTCGCCGACATCGACACCGACCGTCATCTGTTCACCGATTTCCAGAAGGGTGACTGTGGCACTCTGCGTAACGACACCTGGACCTTCTATGCCGACGTCACCTGCCACAGCAAGCGCGGTAACCGATACACCTTCACGAGCGATACCTACGGCCACCGATTCATCGTAGACCTGGACCAGGAATATGTCCAGGTCCGCAGATAAGGAGGAATAAACCATGACAGCAAGAGAATTTGCGAAGCAGGCTGGCGTTGAGATCGTCGGCAAGCTCACCCGGAAAACAGGCGTGCACACAAAGTACAGTGCCCTGAAGGACGAATACATCGAAGATCGGTTTACATATTACACCGATGAAGCGGGAAACGAATTTATCCCGGACGGCACTGGAAGCTGGTGCTGCGTCACAGCGGAAGGAGGTGTGATCTGATGAAACTGACTGACCTTGCACAGGTAATATACGAAGATGCGGTTGTTTGGATCTCTGAAGATCCAGACGTCAACGAGGGTATATATTTCGGCCAGATAGGTGATATGGGCTGGAAGCTCATGAAGTCTTACGAAGTCGTCGAAATATGGCCGGAGCACTACCGCGCGATTTCCCGCGCAGGCATATCAATCCATGTGCGCAAGATTAACCAACAGGAGGACTGACATATGAAAACAGCGAAGTACGTCCTTGAAATCGATATGCTCGAAACCGATATGATCCAGTCAATGGAAATCACGAAAAAGGAATATAACCGACAGATCGCCTACCTGCACTCGCAGGTACAGGCGACAGCCGACCACGAATGCCCCGTAGAGGAAAGCGGATATGTGATAGAGCTCAACGGCTACACCAAGACGGTCAACACATATCGCTGCGGATGCTGTACCACTTACCTGACAGCGATCGAGTGCTACCCCGGATACCACCTGGTCTGATTCCCTGCACGCCCTGCTCTGGCGCGGCGGTCAATCCGCGCAGAATCGGTCCGAAAAAATTTTTTGAGAAATTTTGAAAAACCTATTGACAAGACACCCAATGAGTGGTATAATGGTATCACAGCAGCAGGAAGCCGCTGAACAAGAATCCACCACACCACATAACCGAAAAGGAGAAAACGAAATGTTAAAAAAAGCACTTGAAAAGCTCAACGACAAGCAGAGAAATTACTGCGACACTCAGTCAAGAATCATCGCCAGAACCTGTGCTCTCGGCTTGGAAGAAGAAAACGAAAGGAATCGCGGTAGACTTCGCGGCTTCCTTGAATGCCTTTGTCAGTCCGAAATCATAACCGGGGCGGAGCTGAAAGCCCTCTACCTGTATTTCGTAACTAAATCTCAAGACAGTTAATTTACAACCCCGCCCTGCTCGGACGGGCGATATCGTCCGAGCCCAGACCGAAACGGTCCACAAGAAGCCACCACACCACATAACCGAAAAGGAGAAACACCATGAACATCTACGAAGTAAACCGCACTCACCTCATCAACACGCACCTCGCCTCCACCACACCCCGTGAAACAGTCGACCTGCTCATCGACCGTATCGGCTACGCTGCTGCCGCAGATATCGTCGCAGTCATGGTCATCGCAAAGGGCGAGTCTGACGGCCGGATCTCCCCGAACACCCGCAAGTGGGCGACGGGCCGCATGGAAGGCCTGACAAAGGCCAGTCTGCTTGACGCTGGAATATACTACGCCGATGACATCCACCCCGCACACCTGGAGCAGATCGCCCGCGAGATCATGCTCGGCGAGCCGAAGAAGGACACCACCGAATACTGCATCGTTGATCCGCTGGAAGCGGCTGCACACGACGGCGCGCTCTTCGAATATTTCGAAGAAAACGAACCGCTCGACGTTGAATACCGCATCGGCTCTGACCTGACCTTCCGCTCCGTATGCCTGCTGATGACCTGCGGCGGTCCCCGTATCGAGATCGACACCGACGCCGGAGCTGTGGTCATGTATACCGCCGACAGCCGCAAGGAATACTACCTGTCCCCGGATTGCATCCGCGAGATAAACGCGATCTGGGAAGAGATGTATATGGAGGTGCGCTGATATGAAATATATGGTGTATGTCTACGGGGCGTACCTGCGCAAGCGGTATGGCGGTCACCTTGTCGAAATCAAGGTGATCGCGCAAAGCCGCTCTGAAGCCCGCACAATCGTGCGTGGAATGATCGAGAACAGTCCGCACATCGATGTCGACGAGGGGCTTCTTTTGAACGATGAGTATGAATACAGATGACGGAGGTGCGCTGATATGACCCGCGAACAGGAAGCGAAGCTCCGTGATATGCTGGAGGAATTCAAGCAGGAATACGCCGAAAAGCGCGGATGGGCGGATGAAGAATACTGGTATGGGGACGACGACCGCCTGTACGAGGCAGAGTGCTACGCCTACGATAAGATCGCCGAGATCCTGAAATAATCGCCCTGCTCGGACGGGCGTATCGTCCGAGCCCAGACCGAAACGGTCCACAAGAAATCACCAAAACACCACGAAAACAGGAGGAACAAAATATGACCACCAAGAACCTCACCACCGCCTACGAGCACCGCCTTGACCAGATCCGCCGGGCCGCTTATACGGCCCTCGGCCGCGGCCAGTACGTCAGAGCATTGAAGCTGCTCGGTATGCACGCGCTCACCGCCGCACAGTACCGCCGCATGGAACGCGCGGTCGAATCAGCCGAGTATTTCATCAGTAAATAAACAAGAGGACCAAAAAATGACACTTGAATCCATGAAAAAAAACGCGCAGAAAACGATCGCCGCATACGCAGAACACAGGCAGACGATTCACGATCTCGAAGAACACCTCGGTAAGGATTGGGTGGATTTTTCCGAGGAAGAAAAGCAGATGATTCCGGCAGGCCCGTCTGTGGAATCCTTCTGGACGGCGAGACGTACACTGCGTGTCGTCGAAATCGCCGAAGGCATGGCCGCAGACGAGGTGCGGCGCATCACCGCGATCCCGCTGTTTCTCGATAACATGAGCCCTTGCAAGGATATCAAGGATAAGTATAAGCTGTCCTGGTCGGAGCTCCGAGAATTGCGACTCGCGCTGCGATAAAAAAAAGCCCCGCCCGGAAAAACCCGGGCAGAGCCACAAGAACCACCCGGACACCACTCCAGGAGGTAAATCTATTATACCATATAAATAATAGGAAGTCAAGGAGGAAAAAGAAAACATGAAAAACTACTACGGAATCACGGGAATCCGCTTGTACGCCGCGCAGTTTCTTGACGAGGCAAACGAATTCCTGCAACAGCATGACGGTAACATCATCGATGTGCAGATCACCGCAGACGACATCGTTATCGTGTATAAGGAGGAGACCGCATGACCGTTCGAGAGTTAAGAAGGGCCTCCGGCATGACGCAGAAGGCCTTTGCGGAGTATTTCGGTATCCCGAAGCGCACGGTCGAAAATTGGGAAGGAGGACAACGGGAGTGCCCGTCTTATCTGCTCTCCCTCATCTCTTATAAGCTCCAAAAGGAGGGACTGATTCGCGATGAACCTTAATCTCTATCCTCCGCATCGACTGGAGGTTTGGTTTCGTTCATCCGCGCCGGACGGTGTTGACCGATGTGAACACCTGCGGCAGCTTATCCGTGAACGTGGGGAGAAGCCTGATGCGGCGGTTTGCCCGATCGATGAGTCGGGAGATGATCCTGTACCAATGACAGTGCGACTGGACGCCGAAACCGAGCGGATACTCACGGCGGCGTCATCGTACCTTGGCATGACCCGCTTGGCGTATTGCCGATACTTGATGCGGCACGCGGGGCTTTCCGTGTGCGTAGGCCTTGCCCCAAGCACCATGCAGAAGCTGCGGGAGATCTCCGGCGGCGACGTAGAATCGTTTGTACGCGATTTGATTGATAAAGCAGTAGAGCACCCGTAATGGGTGCTCTTTTTTTATTCTTCCTGATCCGACCACTCGGTTTCCCAAAAAATCTCAAGCACCTCAAGCAGCCTGACGTGTCGAGGATCATCGGGGTCGTAGTAATCCTCGCGATATTCGTCGATCCACTCGGAGAGCCATTCCCCGCTCACCTCATGCCCGACGCTCATCACCCAATCAACGTCCTCGGCGAATTCCCGGAGCGCGTTTGCAAAGGAGTCGAAGCCGATCTCCTCAAGCGCAGCAAGGATATCCTCGTACCACCATTCATCCTTTGCCTTTTCCCATACCACCATGTCGTGTACCTCCTTTTTAGAACGACTGTTCTATTATTTTGATTTAGAATATGCTTTGTATCGTAATTTGTCGAACGATTGTTCTATAAAATTTGTAATTCCAGATTGACAAAGCAGATCGCTTGTGATATAATGAGTAATATGACGACAGCGGCAAGCAGATAGATGATCCCCCTCTGCCATCTGATGTATTCCTTGTTTGCTGTAAGCCTTATATCGCACGTTGCTTTCGCCTCCTGAAGCTGTTCCTCCGCAGCATCGGCACGCGCGATGGAGAGGTCAAGGTCATGCCGCAGATCGGCGATCACCTGCGAGTCCCCCGTGGTGATACCGAGTTGTGCGTCAAGGGAGATGCCGAGGCACATACACAAAGCTGCTATAGGCTCAAGCCGTACGTCCTTTACTGACCCCGACATGATCCGTTGGATCGTGGAGTCTGATTCCCCCGTCAGCCGCTCCAGATCTCGGTTGGTAAGACCCCTGCGGTCCCGTTCCTCGCGTAATACCGTATAAATATGACTGTAATCCATAAAAAACCCTCCGATAGGGTATAAAAACCCACTTTTGACGTATAAAATCCCGCCGATGTGTCTTGCATACCCATGATGATAGTGATATCATTATATCGCGGCAAAGGCGGGTTGTCAACCGTTTTTACGAAAAAATAACAAAGGAGACCACACAAGTGTTGAACGCAAACGATAAGCTCGATAAGGTACTTGAAGAGAAGATAAGATCCCTACCGCGACAGAAAAAGGAACTGGTGCTGATATTCATCAGAGCTTTGGAGAAAAACGGAGTGGAGGCCCGCCGATAAACGAGAAACCCCGGTAACCGCATGAGGTTATCGGGGATGTTTTTTTTTTATTTTTTGGACCTTCGTTCGATAAGATAACAGACGATTATAACTGTCAGCAAAACCGCGACCGCCGCGACCAATATCCAGTAATACCCTGCTGACACCAGGGCCTTTGCGAAAACACCCGCCAAAAGCAACGGGACCGCGAGTATATAACCGATCGTCCGATTCCGCTCTGCGCTTTTGGACATCTGCTTTAATTCTTCATTGCTTTTTCCTTCAAACACAAAACCGCATTCGCATTTTGTCTGATACCCTTCGACGGTCATGCCGCATTTCGGGCAACGCTTTTCATCCATGATACCACTTCCTTTCACCGACAGTATACCACACTACCCCTATAAAGTCAAGCAGGACAGCGTTATTCGCTGTCCTTTTTCTTTTGTTTATCGTAGATCGCCGCCTTCAGCTTGCATTCTGCTTCAAGTAAAGCCCAGCCCTCGTCGTCGAGAGCGGCAAGCGAAGACAGAAAAGATATACGGAAGGATTCAGGTTGGTCATTGAGAACATCACCGAAAAATTCTGCAAGTGCTTCGTATTCGGTCTTCTCTTTGAACATTTCGCCTTCTCCCGTTTCTAACCATCTGCGTCTAACCCCGTACACAGATTCGATCAAGGATAAAAACTGCGGTTTCGGTTCGGTCTTTCCTTTTTCCAGATTGACTATGACACCACGGCTTGTTCCCAGCGAAGTTGCGAAATCGGTTTGCGATATTTTATTCAAACGCTCGCGCAGCGCGACGAGTCTGTCTCCAAAAGTGTTCATGGGTTGTCCTCCGTTTTCGTTTTGCGTCTTCATTATATCACATTCGGAATGGTGTGTCAAGCCATTTCAAGAAAAAAATTTTGCAAAAAAGACTTGACAAAACATTTTTCCTGTGCTATAATGGTGTCACACACCAAGCAGAAGCCGATTTTGGTTCTGACAAAACATTTTGGAGGTGATAAGATGAAAAAATCCGCAATGACGAATATTCGCGATGCGATCCGAAAAGCAAAAGAAAATAAAGACGACGCTTTCGTCAAACAGCTTTGCGGCATGGCACAGGGGTACGCCGCGGCAATGCAGATCCGAGACAAAAAACCGACTGAATCTGAAACCAAGAACGATTAAGCAACCACACCCGTACCGCCGAGGAAGCGGTGAAACCGAGACGCTTCACACCTCCTTTCAGGAGACGGAGACCACCGTCTCCTCGACGGTATGGGTAATAATTAAAAAAAAGGAGAGAAAATACCATGATTAAAGTAGACCGCGATAAGCTGGTGCGCGCCTTCGAGTACGCAGATACAACCCCGATGCTCACATACGCCGTTAACGGATTTCTGTCGAGCGGTGCAGACCTGATGGAGGAGGATCTGTTCGGCACACTCGTCGCCGAGTGCGGAATCCACCCAGAAGATCTCATGCCCGATCAGAAACTCCCCGACGAAACGAAATCTCCGTGGAGCGTTAAGATCGTCACAGACGGTGACCGCCTGAAGATGACGGTGTACCATGACGGCGAAGAGGTCGTATACGGAAAATCTTATGTACAGGAGTCTGATGACCTCGGCATGATGCAAGCGATTTCCTACGCCGCGCATATGTGCTATAAGATGGTGCAGCAGAGACAGATGTAAGATGTCAGCAAAACGTATTAACGTAGGGTATCTGTCGAGCCTGCAGAGCATTGGAACGGTGAAAACGATATCCTATAACGAATCATCGTCCAAAGAGACACATGTACGCGCCATCGATGCCGACATCGACATCTGCCTTACCTGTAAAAAGAAAACCTGCTCCGGTAAATGTAAGAGGGTCAGGTTCAAAAAGAAGGAGGAAGCATGAGTAATAAACACAGAATTCAATGCGTATCCGATTTACCTGCGGGGCTACGTGCTCCCGTACAGGCAATGCTCGATCGGCAGAGAGCGGCATTCGAGCAGGAGCGTGAGATCGCGATCAAGCGCACCGTGTCCTTGGTGCAGGAGATCGACTATCTTGCAACCATCCTGATGCTGATCGAAGACCTCGGCTGTTCAACAAACCCACGTAAGCGCGGCGGCAAGGACCCCAGACTGCAGATTGCGATCCGCGGCATCGATCGGCAGATTTCCTACCACGGAAACGTCTTCGGCCTTGAGATGCTCGACGGTCTGCGGTGCAAACTCGAGAGCTACGGAGTGAGGTTAGAGGATAGTGAGATTCCCAACCACGTGGGATCTGCTGACACGAATTGATCACCTGCAAAGGAAGATCATCGTCGCATCGATACAGTATTACGAAATGGACAGCCCCTGTATCAGCGATGCCCAGTATGACGATCTCGTCAAACAATTAAAGGCCTATATGCAAGAGTGCGATAACATCGAGCAAAGCAGGTATTGGTACGTCTTCCGAGAATGGGACGGCTCGACAGGTTACTTCCTTTATTATAATCTGACGACAAACGATAAACAGTACCTCTACGATTTCGCGCACAACGTAGCAAAGGCTTATGAAAAAAGGAGATAACAAACCATGACAAACAGAATCAAAGCACAGATGCTTGAGAGGCTGAATTCGCAGGAGATCTTCGCCGTGGAAGCGGAGGCCGCGCTGAAGGTGCTTCTCATGCTCCGAGAACACCCCGACCTGCTCCCCACAGAAAACGAAAACGCAGCCCCCTTCGCGCCGATCCCCGAACCCGCGCCGCAGGAAAAACCGATCACAATAGATGTCCTCCGCGCAAAGATTGTTGAGAAGCGCGATGCCAAGGGCCTGAACGTCAAGCAGTTTTTAAATGAACACGGATACCAGAAGTTATCCGATGTCCCCGAATCCGCATTTGCATCTCTTTATAAGGAGGTCTGCGATGCCTGATACACACGCCCTGCTCTCCCCGTCGTCCTCTGATCGGTGGCTGCATTGCCCCGCATCCGCACGACTCGCAGAGACGATCACGGGCGCGGTCGGATCGGAGGAAACCCCTTACGCCAAGCGCGGCACGGTTCTGCATGACCTCGCGGCAAAAAATCTGCAGTATAAGCTCGGGCAGGTACCGCAGGACACCTTGCACGAGGCTGTAGAGGCGGCGGACCTAACACCAGAAGAATCCACGATGATCACAAAATACGTTGATATCGTGATGCAAAAATACGGAACAGCCCTTGCCGAATGCCCTTCCGCGCAGTTGTTCATCGAGTCAAGATTCGATATGGACGCGTGGGCACCGGAATGCTTCGGCACGGGTGACGCCGTCATTGTTACGGAAGGTTGGATCGAGGTCATCGACCTGAAAACGGGCTCCGGTGTTTACGTGAATGCGATCGGAAATTCCCAGCTGCGCTTATACGCCCTTGGGGCTTATGACGCGTACGGGTCTCTTTTCGAGATCGGAAGAGTACGCACCACCATCGTACAGCCTGCGCTTGATAACATTTCCTCGGAGGATCTCTTTGTAGAGGATGTGCTTTCGTGGGGTGAGTCCGTAAAGGATCCCGCAAAGAAAGCGCACAAGGGTATGATGGAGTTTTCACGGGGAGCCTGGTGCCGATTCTGCCCTGCTCTGCCGGTTTGTCCGGCACAGATTTGCCGAATGACCAAAGTCATAGCACCCCCTGAGCAGTTATCGAAGACGAGAAGAAAAACCGTCTCCGGTATTGACGCGGAAAAGATTGTAGGTATGCTCGGTGCGATGTATGATGGCATACACGCCGCAGAAGAATATCTGTCCAAAACAAAGAAACTTGCACTCCGATTCGCGGAGGCTGGTTATAAAATCCCCGGCTATTCCGTCGGGAAGCGAGGCCTTCGCCGTGATACGGCAGATGACGACTTCGCTGATCTCACAAATTAAATTAAAAGGAGAAAGACAAAATGGCAAACTACAACAAGAAAATGACCGCAACAGCAATCCGCCTTGGAGAGGTACGCTTTTCCTACGCACACGTTTTTGAACGCCGCCGTGATGAAGACGGTGGTGAGGGCAAGTATTCCGTTTGCGTACTGGTCCCCAAGACAGACAAAACCGCACTGGACCTGATCAACGCTGCGATCGAAGCGGCAAAGCAGGACGGTAAGAACAAAAAGTGGGGCGGTAAAATCCCCGCGAACTGTAAGACACCCCTTCGCGACGGTGACCTTGAGCACGAAGACGATGAAACCTTCAAGGGCATGATGTTCTTCAACGCTTCTTCTAACAGTCAGCCCGGTGTTCGTGTGCTCGCAGGCGGTGCCGTTTCCGAAGCGATCGATGACTCCGATTTCTATTCCGGATGCTGGGGTGCAGTCACCGTTAATTTCTTCCCCTTCGAAGCCTCCGGAAACAAGGGTGTAGCAGTAGGACTCAACAACGTTATTAAGACCCGTGACGATGACAGACTCGCAGGAGGATCCTCCGCAGAATCCGACTTTGCAGATCTCGCCGACGACGCTCTGAACTAAACGACATACATAAGGAGGAGATAACCATGACCGAAGTAGTTTTTGAAGATACCGCTGTTGTTTGCGTGGATGATACCATTGAGGAATTCTTTTATGCGCTCGATGACAGCATCGACTCCATCATGAGGGAGCTCGACAATGCCGTATCTGATCGTTGACGTTGAGACATATTCCGAGGCAGACCTGCGCTCCGTCGGCGCGTATCGATACATCAGCGACCCGTCCTTTGAACTGCTGATGACAGGGTACGCGCTCGACGATGCCGCGCCTGTGTGCGAGGAGGGACGTCCGTCGGAGGGCTTTTGTGAGATGCTTTATGATCCAAACGTGATTAAAGTCGCCCACAATGCGCCCTTTGAGCGCGAGGTGTTTCATCGTGTGTTCGGAAGGGTCTGTCCTCCTGAGCAGTGGCTTGACACAATGGCTTTGGCGGCATACTGCGGCTTGCCGTTGTCTCTTGCCTCCGTTTGTCAGGCTCTCGGCTTTCCTGCAGATAAGCAAAAGGACGCACGCGGTAAGCGGTTGATCCAGTATTTCTCAAAGCCGTGTAAACCGACGAAGAAAAACGGCGGAAGAACGCGAAACCTTCCCGAACACGACCCGAACCTGTGGCAAGAGTATAAGGAGTACAACATACAGGACGTTGTGTCCGAGAGAGAGGTACTGCGTACGCTGATACGGTACGCTCCCCCGGAAGAGGAACAGAAGATGTGGTGCCTCGATCAGCGTATCAACGATCGGGGTGTCCGCATCGACCGTGCATTTGCTGTTGCCGCATCGGAGATGGGTGATGACTATAAAACCGAGAAGCTTGAAGAAGCGCGGCTTCTGACAGGAATTGATAACCCCTCCTCGGTTGCACAGGTCAAGGCCTATATCGAGGATACCGAGGGCATCGAGGTCGAATCCCTGAACAAGAAGGCAATCCCCGATGTTATGGCGCAGCTTGACACCGAGGAAACCCAAGAGCTGATGCATTTGCGAGAGGAATTTTCCAAATCTGCAAACAAAAAATACGATGCGATGTTAAGATCCCTTTGCCCCGATGACCACGTCAGAGGGTGCTTCCAATACGGCGGTACGCACACCCTGCGCTGGGCGGGACGGCTTGTGCAGATGCAGAACATGAAGCAGAACCACCTGCCCGATCTCGATGCCGCGAGAACACTCGTCCGCACAGGGGATACAGAAGCGGTGGAACTGCTCTATGGGTCGGTATCCGATGTGCTTGGACAGTTGACCCGCACAGCACTCATCCCGGAGGACGGATGCAGATTCGTCGTCAGCGACTTTTCCGCGATTGAAGCCCGTGTGGTTTCGTGGATGGCAGGAGAAACGTGGGTCACGGAAGCGTTCCGTCAGGGTAAGGATATTTACTGTGAGGTCGCCTCCCAGATGTTCGGCGTTCCCGTTGCCAAGCACGGTCCCAACGCAGAGCTGCGGCAGAAGGGTAAGATTGCCCTTTTGGCCTGTGGATACGGCGGCGGTGTCAACGCGCTGAAGGCGTTCGGTGCCGATAAAATGGGTATGAGCGAAGAACTTCAGCAGGAGATCGTCGATAAGTGGAGAGCATCCAACCCGCATATCGTGTCTTACTGGAAGCGTGTCGAACGTGCCGCGATATCTGCTGTTGTCGGACATAGCACAACGACACTTGGGGATTTGACCTTTAAGTATGAACGCGGCACACTCTGGGTACACCTGCCGTCCGGCAGGGCGATGGCCTACCACGGCGCACAGTATGCCGAGAGTAGCCGCAGACAAGGCAAAACCTTGTCATACATGGGTGTCGATCAGCAGACCCGCCGATGGGTGCGCGTGGAGACGTTCGGCGGTCGACTCGTCGAGAACCTTGTACAAGCGGTTGCCCGTGATATTCTCCGCGATAAGATGCTCGCGCTTGATGCGGCGGGATTCGATATCCGCGGACACGTCCACGACGAGGTTATTCTCTCCGTGCCGAGGAAGATCACCGATGCAAAGGAGCAGGTAAGCCGCATCATGGGTGATGAGCTGCCGTGGACAGCGGGTCTGCCGCTGAACGCGGAAAGTTATGAGTGTGATTATTATCAGAAGGATTGATTGTATATGATCGAACTCCGTGATTATCAGCGCGACCTTTACAACAAAGCCCGTGCGGAATTCATCGCCGGGCACAAGCGTGTCCTCGTCACAGCACCCTGCGGCGCGGGGAAATCCTACCTCTTCGCCGCGATGGCAGAACAGGCACGAGGGCAGGTGCTCATCTTAACACACCGCCGCGAGCTGCTGGAGCAGACCTCTGCCCTGCTGCGGGACAACGGCATCACAAACGCCCGCACGGCGATGATCTTAACAGAGGCAAATCACCTCGGCGAACGAGGCAAGCCCGCGCTGATCATCACAGACGAGGCGCACCTTTCCCTGTCAAACTCGTGGCAGACGGTGCTCGATTACTACGATGCTCCGACCGTCGGATTCACCGCCACACCGATTCGCCTCGACGGCAAGCCGCTTGGTGATACCTATACCGCTCTTGTGCAGGGCGTGTCGGTGCGGTGGCTGATCGACCATGAACGCCTCGCGCCGTTTGAGTATTACGCGCCGACCGCCGTTGAGACTGATGACCTGCGCGTACAGCGCGGCGACTACGTCATCGCCGATCTGGAATCCCTGATGACCGACCGCGCGATATACTCCGACGTGCTTGCGAGCTGGGAGAAGATCGCAAAAGGTGAGAAAACCATCGCGTACTGCGTGTCGATGAAGCACGCCGCCGAAACCGCAGAACGGTTTCGCGATGCCGGTTACGCAGCCGCCGCCATCGACTCCAAAACGCCGACAAAGCAGAGAGCCGAGATCATGGACGACTTCCGTGCAGGAAAAATCACGGTGCTCTGCAACGTCGGTATCATCTCGGAGGGCGTCTCCATTGACGACGTGACCTGCTGTCTGCTCCTGCGCCCGACCGAGTCTCACGCGCTGTATTGGCAGCAAGGTATGCGCTGTATGAGATACGCGCCCGGTAAGGTGGCAAAGGTGATCGACTGTGTTGGAAACTACACACGAAACCCGATCTTCGATGCGGACATCACGTGGAGTCTGCTCGCGCCGCCGAAAAAGCCGAAGCGGCTGACCGAGGAGGGCGACTTCGTCCTGCGCACCTGCCCAAAGTGCTTCATGGCGTTTGAGACCGCTCCTGTCTGCCCGTTCTGCAAGACCGAGTATCCGCTTCACCCGCGAGAGATCAAGGCGCACGAGGAGATCGCCCTTGCAAGGCTGACGGCGGAGCAGGCACAGGCCGCAGAGCGGAAGCGCAAGGAAGCCCGGATGGAACAGGGTGCCGCGAAAACGTTCCCGGAGCTTCTGCGCGTCGGCAGAGAGCGCGGATACAAAAATCCCGCCGCGTGGGCAAGATTTGTAATGAATGGGAGGTCGAGGAGATGACAGCAAAAGAAAAACTCGAGTACACCGGATTCGATGATGTGGCAATTCTCGAAAATTATAGTTACGACACCGCCTTGGTAGGGGTAACCGAAGATAACAGGGCCGTATATGATTTTGAGCTGATGGTCGAGTGGCTGTGTGACGAGGAAGGATTCACCGAAGAAGAAGCCGTCGAGTGGATCGAGTACAACACCATTCGGGCGTTGCCTTATTTCGGTGACGGCGCACCGATCATCATGTATCCGTTGGCGGTGGTGTAAACGTGAAGAAACAGGAAACATCCCTGCAGAGCCGCATCATCGCCGCTTTGTGTGCAAAAGGTTGCTACGCCGTCAACCATACTGTCGGTAATTTCTACACCGAATACGGCAGACTCGTTAAGATCGGAGTCCCCGGTCAGAGCGACGTCTGGGGGCACCGCCCCGACGGCAAAGCCTTCTACGTCGAAGTCAAAAATCCCGGCGAAAAGCCGAGACAGAACCAGCTCGACTTCATTGAAGCCATGAAAAACACAGGTGCCATCGCGGGGTGGTGTACCACCGTTGAAGGCGCACTTGAAATCGTATTTGGAGGAAAACAACCATGATTAAAGACTCAGGAACGAGAAGAGAATATGAAACGGGCGCAGTCAGGGACAACGCAGAAGGCAAAGGAAGATGCGATCTGCTCCCTTTGGACGTTGCTGCGAGGTTAACACCCATCGATGGAAATAAACACAAAGTGCTTGAGAGTATCGGCCTGTTCATGGAAACGGACAACGTTTATCACCTTGTCCATGCCCTTGAGCTTTTCCGTGAGGATAGAGGTTGGGACTCCCCGACCATGCTTCTTGAGGTGTCGAAGCACTTTGAAGAGGGCAACAAAAAGTACCCGCCGGACGAAGACGGAACGCCGAACTGGACGAAGGGCATCCCGATCCGCTGTTATGTAGATAGCGGCACACGCCATTTCCTTAAGTGGTGTCGCGGTGATAACGATGAACCACACGATCGCGCCTTCTGTTGGAATCTGATGTGCGCGCTTTGGACAATCAAACACAAGCCGGAGCTCGATGACTATAGAAAGAAGGATCAAACAAATGCTTGACCATCAAAGTCTTTTTGTAATTTCCGCAACCGTCGTTTCTTTTATCTTTGTGATGTCGGTGTTCGCGGTTGCGCACACAATCAAGGCCGTATATGAATGGGTGAGGGTGAGGAGGTAATATGATTCGATATGAGGACCACTGCTGCGAATGCGCAGCACCGGGATATCCCTGCCTCGGCTCCTCCTGCCCAAACCGTAATGTTCCTGTTTACTATTGCGACAAGTGTGGGGACGAAATGGAAGAGGTTTATAAGGTGGACGGGGAAGATCTTTGTGAGGAATGCCTGAAGGACCATTTCAGAAAGAAGGAAGACGATGACGACTGATAAAGAGAAACAGATTGAGGAAATGGCATGGGAGATATGTGATATTCCACGTCATGACTCTTACAAATCTTGTAAGGACTGTAATTGTTACGGAAAGTGCCATGCAATGTATTATGCAGAAAGAGCGTATGAGGTTGGCTATCGCAAGCAGAGCGAGTGGATAAGCGTTAAGGAGAGGTCGCCCGAAAGCGGAGTGCATTGCCTTCTTTGTTGCGATATTAAGCGCGTTGACGGAACGCACAGACAGTACGTGTGTGACGGATATCACGTAGAACGGTGGAAAGAGAAATGTTCTAACTGTGACGATGATTGTGATGTTGAATACAACGAGGAAGATGACGAGTATTACTTGTGCGAAGGATGGTACGAGATCATTAAAAATTGGGATGACTATAACTCGATTGCAATAGCCGACACTGTCACCCATTGGATGCCTTTGCCGGAATTGCCGAAGATGAAAGGCGGTGACGAGTTATGAATGACATGGATATAGCGTTGTTCTTGTATGTTGGCTTGCCACTTTGCCTTGTCGCACGATATTTGAGAAAGATTTATATGTTATTTGAAAAGAAAGGCGGTGATGAAGAATGACCGAAGAATTGAGGACACAAATACAAGAAGCCTTTGCGGGATGTTATTGTCTCGATGATGTTGCGATGCTTTATTTTGATATACGAACGGAATGCGAAAAACAGTTACACCATACGAATTTTCAAATCGCCAAAGAAATGATGCAAAACGGTGTTCTTGATGAGAAAGGCGGTGAACCTGATGCGTGATAGATTGGTTGAAATTGTCGATAAGGCGAAGGAAGAATACGCAGGTGATGTAACAGACCACACCGAAACAGATTATATTGTTGAAGGTCTGCTTAATAACGGTGCGATTTTGTTGTCTTGCAAGGTGGGAGATAAGGTGTATGAGAATTATCGCGGGCACATATTCGAGTATGTAATTACATCAATCGAAATATCGTCATCCTACGATATCGTGTATAAGGTTCGAGCGGCAGAACAGTGGAACCGTTGGGTACGCTTCATAGGCTTTGATAAATATGACATCGGAAAGACTATATTCCTCACAAGAGAAGAAGCAGAGAAAGGCGGTGTTGAGGGATGAGCGAGCAACAGTTAAAAAGACAGATAGAAAGAATAAGAAAAAGAATACAAGAGTATGAAAACGAGGAAGAAACATTGTCCGTTCACGGTCATTGGTCTTTAGGATATTATCGAGGCAAATTATCCGTTATGGAAGATTGGTTAGAGTGCATTCAAGAGATGAAAGGCGGTGAGGGGTGATGGCACGATATATTGACGCTGACAAACTCAAAAAACTGCGCGATGATGTAATATCAGGGAAACTCGATGTTAAAACCGAATCAGATTTGATAGACAGGTGTCCTGCCAAAGATGTTGTGGAAGTGGTGCGGTGTAGGGATTGCAAGTGGTGCGTAACAGAAAATTTGCACGGAGAGGTAGAACACGGGTGCGATTTTTGCTTTGGATTGACTGTGGTAGAACCTGACAGTTTTTGCAGTTACGGAGAAAAAGAAAGGCTGGCGGAAGAATGAGAGTCGAAATATGGATGGGCGGTACACGGAATCCAACATACATCATTGAAGACGTTACGAGACTTGAAACAAGTGTTGATGGTGCTTTTTGTCGGATAACCGACAGCGATGATTGTGTGTATGAAACTTCGCCACACAATATTGTCATTATTAGCGAGTCGAAGAAAGGCGGTGAATCTGATGCTTGATAGATTGGTTGAATTGCTGTATAGAGCGCACCATAACGCAAGCTGCGTGCTTAATGAAGGCTGTAGTGAAGATGATGCAATCGAAGAAGAAGCACGCTATCTTATCGCAAACGGTGTGCTCGTGCCGCCTTGCAATGTCAATGATACTATTTACAGATGTGGTGATCCTATCAAAAAGGTGTATGACTGGCAAATTGAACATATCGAAATATATGGTGATGAAGTGGTTTTTGTTGATGATTCCGACAACACATTTACCGAAGATGACATCGGCAAAACCGTATTCCTCACAAAAGAAGAAGCAGAACGAGCATTGAAAGGCGGTGACGAGTGATGACGAAATATTTCAAGGTAATACCGATTGATGCAGATGAGTTTATTGAAGCCGCAGGGCAAGATTTAGACTTCTGTCAGTTGAGTGTTGCAGAAAACGGGATTGTATATGTGGCGGTAGATGATTCAGAGGAATATGAAATCAACATTCCATTAGATTTTCTTGATGAAGAAGGTGAACAGACATGAGAAAGTACATCAAAGAAAATGATTTCTGCGGACACTTGTGTCAGTATGCCGAGCAAACTATCCGTATCCTGCAAAACGAGGTCGCGGAACTGAAAGTCGAGAAGGAAGCCCTCATCGCAGGGCAAGAGACCCTACAAAAATACATAATCAAACTTACAGAGAAAGGAAACACAACCATGAAAGAGATTACTGCAATCACAACCGTCGAAATCACCGAGATCGCCAAGGTAAAAGATGAGGTGTACGCAAAATACGGCAGCATCGAGAGTATCAAAGCTGAGATCGAACAACAGGTCAAGGATATCATCTATCACGCCTTTGATTGCGATACGGTTACAGTGAAGCATCAGATTTTCGTTCGTGATGATGTGGTGGCTGATGATGATACAGACAATAATTGAAGAAATGCTCCGTGGCAATTTCAGCTTTCTGATCCTTGCGGTCGGTGTTGCACAGCTTATTGTGATGATAAGGAGAAAGAGATGAACGATAGACTTTATGCCGTTCGTGACAAGGACACTGGAAAATTGGTATCCAACATCACGAATCCAAGACGAAAATATTGGGACAGAAAAGGAAATGCGGAATCGGCAATCCGGAAAGCAAAGGGTGGTTACTATGCCGATCCACGAAACTTGAAACTCGTCACGTTTGAACTTGTGGAGGTTGATGATGACCAAAGAGAAGCAGATTTATATAAGGCGGTGACAAACAATGATTAAAATTTCAGACGTAGAGACGTGTGGCATCCGACCGGCGATTCGCGGAATGCGTAATCCGATGAACTCGTGGGAGAAGTCCGATAGCGTATTCGATGAATATGGCGGTGTTGTTGTCGGTGATTCCGATCTGAATCTGATGAAGAGTCTGTCTTCTGCAGGAAATGACCACGCAAAGTTTTTGCGGATGATCATCGTATGGTTGGATATCACTGCACCGCTTTATTGGTGGAAGGAGTTTGACACCTACAAGGTTGGCACTGTTGCTAACTCCTGCTCCACGATGCACAAGATCCACGCAAAGGAATTTGCGACAGAAGACTTTTCGACAGACCGTCTTTCCGAACTCGGTGTTGATGTTGTGAACGCGATCATCGAAGTCTTGAACGTGCGTCGCAAAGAATTTCTTGTGACGAAGGATAAGTCGATGTGGGACGACATGATCCAGATCCTTCCCACCTCCTACAACCAAAAGCGGACCGTGCAGCTGAATTATCAGGTGCTGAAGTCTATGTATCACGCCCGTAAGAATCACAAGCTGCAAGAGTGGAGAGATTTCTGTGCGTGGTGTGAGACTCTTCCCTATTTTAAGGAAATTTGTAAATGACAATCAAGAGAATAATTTATTAGGAGGTGCGTACGTTGAGGAGATCAACCGATCCGAAGTACGACTGGCGTAAGAATACCGATAAAACCCTATATGAGCGTTTTGAGGATAATATCGGATTGGCTGATTTCGTTATCAGGCGGTTCTTTCCCGAACACATCGGCAACGAGGACTTCTATCAGGAGGCCTGTCTTGCGCTGTGGAACGCTGTTCAGAAATATGACCCCACTCTTAACGTACGCTTTTCCCCGTTCGCAACACGCATCATTAAAAATCTTCTGATCAATTATCTGCTGTCCAAGGCCTGTAAGAAAAGACCGATCGTCCCGATGCCGGACGACGACGAGTTGGCCGATTATGAGCAGAGTCTTTATTTGGAGGACGTTGCTTTCTTGAGTGACCTGACGGGGGATTCCGCAGAACTCGCAAGGGATCTCTGCGACGGTAAGACGAGTACACAAACCTGCGCAGAGCGTGGTTGGTCACAATATCATTACACCCTTTTAAAGCGTGATCTGCGAAGTGAATTTAAACGGAGGTACGACAAACCATGATTATAAGTGTTGGAAATAACAGGCATTCCAAGACATGGAAGGCCGAGGATATAACGTGGGACGGACTGCTTGAGAGACTACGTCAGCCCTGTGTCACGACGGAGAGCTTCTCCGATTATTGCAAGATGACCGCCGCAGAGAAAGCGGCGAAAAAGGATGTCGGCGGTTTCGTCGGTGGAAGGCTGCGCGGAACACGGAGAAAATCCGAAGACGTGCTTGACAGATGTCTGATCACCCTTGATGCGGATAACGCGTATGTCGGTCTGTGGGATGATGTTTCCTGCGTTCTTCCCTACACCATGTGCGCGTATACCACACACAGCCACAGACCAGATAAGCCTCGTCTGCGATTCGTTGTTCCGATGTCACGTGCGGTCACACCCGATGAATACCCCGCGATCGCTCGTCGGATTGCAGAGATGATCGGTATCGAGACGATGGACCCGACCACCTATCAGCCCGCCCGACTGATGTACTGGCCTTCCGTTGCACGTGATGCGGAGTATCTGATCCTTGAGCAGAGCGGTGAGATACTGAACCCCGATGAAATCTTGTCCACATATAACGATTGGCGCGATGCATCGGAGTGGCCAACAGCTTCTTCCGAAGCGGCGATCCGTGTTTCGTCTGCAAAACGACAGGGTGATCCGACAGAGAAGCCCGGCATCGTCGGTCGGTTCTGCCGTGTATACGACGTACCCGCCGCAATCGATGAATTCTTATCCGATAAGTACCGCTTGGAGGACACGGGCAGATATACGTGGTGCGAGGGTACGACAGCGTCGGGTGCGGTTCTGTATGACGATGGTGCTTTCCTTTATTCTAACCATTCGACAGACCCCGCGCAAGGACAGCTCTGTAACGCCTTTGACCTTGTCCGCATTCATATGTTCGGCGACAGAGACACAGACCCGACACTCGACATCACAAAGAAACCATCTTATCTTGCGATGTGCGATTTCGCCGCTTCCCTTCCCGAGTTGAAGGAGACAATGGTGCGCGAGATCGATGATGACTTCGCTGATCTGAACGAGGATCAGTCGTGGACACATCTGCTGGAGTGTAATAAAAAGACGGGTCTCATCGAGCCTACCATCGAGAACATCCGTCTCATCCTTACCTACGATGAAGCGTTCCGAGGTAAACTTGCTCTGAACACGTTTAGTGGGCGTTTGGTCTGGCGTTCAGCACCTCCGTGGTCACCGTTTAAACGCGTTTGCGTCACGAACGGTACAACGTTTACCGATGCGGATGCTGCGAATATGCGTAATTATTTCCAAAAACATTGGAAGGTGAACGCGCCGAAGGCCCTTGAGGATGCGATCACGTCTGTGTCTGATGCGAACGCGTTCAATCCCGTTTACGACTATTTAAACGGTCTTGTGTGGGATGGAGAGGAGCGTCTTGACACACTTCTGATACGATACATGAGAGCAAAGGATACGCCGTTCACACGTGCGGCGACACGGAAATGGTTCACAGGTGCGGTCAAGAGAATCTATGAACCCGGATGTAAGTTTGACTGTATGCTCGTCCTTATCGGAGAGCAGGGACTTGGTAAATCTCGTCTTCCTCTGATTATGTCGAAGGGGTGGTTCACCGATTCCCTGCCCTCCATGTCCGGTGACAAGTCCTCCTTTGAGGCTCTGTCGGGAAAGTGGATTGTCGAGGTAGCCGAGCTTGCCGCTGCGAAAAAGTCGGAGCAGGAGTCTATCAAAAACTTTGTGTCCAAGCAGACCGACTCCTACCGCCAAGCATACGCGCATTACACGCAGGACTACCCGCGCCAATGTGTTTTCTTCGGCACAACCAACGATCCCGAACCGCTTCATGACGTAACAGGCGGACGACGCTTCTGGCCGATCGAGGTTGAGGGTGTTGACCGAGGAGTCCTAACAGGGCTTGAGGAGGAGCGCGATCAGCTGTGGGCAGAAGCCGTTCAGCGTTATCGCGACGGGGAGTCTCTGTGGCTCGATGATGACGCGGTAAACGAGGAAGCGAAAAAGATGCAGGACTTCTTCACCGCACACGATGAGATGGAAGGGTCCGTGCTTGACTATCTCGACCGTATGCTTCCGCAGGGTTGGTATGAGATGTCTATCCAAGACAGACGGGACTTCATCCACGGTGACATGATCACCGAATACCGACAGGAGGATCTTACCCGCCGACGTGATTTCGTGTCGGTGCAGGAAATCCGCGTAGAGCTCTGCGGACAGGACCCGACGAGAGGCGGTGCGGATGCAACACTGTCTCGCCGTATCGGTACGATCATGAATAACCTGCCCGGATGGAAACGTGTTGTCGGACAGAAGCGAATCCCCGGATACGGAAAGCAGCGATACTACGAACGCAAGTAAAGAGAAAGCACCGCCCTACGTGGGTGGTGTTTTTTTTAATAGGTCAACGAGTTTTTCCGTAGTTTATGTCACAATGCTCCGTAGTTTATGTCACAATACCTCGTAGTTTATGTCACAATACCCCGTAGTTTACGCCATAACGCTCCGTAGTTTATGTCACAATGCTCCGTAGTTTATGTCACAATGCTCCGTAGTTTATGTCACGATGCTCCGTAGTTTATGTCACGATGCTCCGTAGTTTATGTCACAATGGGTGGAAATTAACCATAACATTTAAAATAAATATTATAAAGTACCCTTAAGTATGAATAAGTATCACACTATACGCGAGTATTGTGACAAAAGGGGTTGACTTGTCACAATATATGTGCTATAATGTCCTTAACGATTGGAAAGGACACAATGTGAAATGCCGAAAATAGAATTGGTCGTAGATGATCGAAGCCAGCTCGTCCTAAAATCTAACGAGATTATCCGACAAGCAAGGTACGACATGACCGCCCCGCAACAAAAAGCCTATCTGTTCTTAATCAGCAAGATCAAGCCGACGGATAAAGCCGATGCCGTTTATGAATTTCAGACAAGCCGTTTCTTGAAGGCTTGCGGTCTGACCGACGCAGGAGTAAATTACAAAGCGGTTTTGGATATTCTCTTGACAATCGGACGTGTCCGCTTTTGGGTCCCCATCGACGGCAAGCTCACATTGCTCGGACTTATCAACACAGTAACCGTTGATACCGATAACGGCACAATTTACTGCACCTTCCACGAACAGATACAGCCCTATCTTTTGAATCTGAAAAAGAATTACACTATTTATGAATTGACAAATGTTCTCGCAATGCGCTCCAAATACGCAATCCGTTTCTACGAGATAGCAAAGAGCTATCAATTTGTAGGGTCGTTTTCGATGACACCTGAAGAGATCAAGGAGATGCTCGGCGCGAAGTATGACGAATATCGAGACATCAAACGTCGTGTCATAAAACCCTCCGTTGAAGAGATTAACAATCTGACGGATATTAACCTTGCCTTTGAGGAAACCACGGAAAACCGAAAGGTGTTGTCCGTAAAATTCACGGTGGCCGTAAAGGATTATAATGAGCAATGGCTTGCTGAAAAAGAAAGGGATCGTATCTATGGAAAAAACACTTAAACAGATCGCCGATGAATTCGCGCCGGGCGCGAAATCCGCAGGGCTGAAGCAGAAGTTATACCGATACGCTTCTCGTGCGGGAATCGAACCAACGCGAACCGACGATAAGGGAACGAAGTATTACACCGATGAAGCACTTGAACGGCTTCGCGAATACGCCGCCGAGCAGGAGTCCCCCTCATCCGAGCAGGAGTCTCCGCCACAGGACCAACCCAATTTCAATTTCATCTATGATCAAATTGCGATTAAGGATGAACAAATCGCAGACCTGAACGCGCAGATCCGTTTGTTGCACGAAACCATCGCCACACTTTCGGAATCCTTGAAAGCCGCACAGGTTATCCAAGCGCAAACCATACAGGCTCTCTCGCCGCCACAGAAGGCGCAGGATGAGATGAACGCTGACACCCATATAAACACCACCGAAACACAAGAAAACGCAACAGAGAGCCACTACGTTGAAAAGAAAGGCATTCTGTCGTGGTTTAAGAGGAAATAACTATGATAACACGAACCATAACCCTCCCGGACGGACGGCGTAAGTACGTTCGCGGGAAGACCGAAGCGGAAGCAAAAGCAAAAATCGCGGAGATCAAACGCCAGCTTGATGCGGGCGTAGACGTATCCTCCGATCCGCTGTTCTCCGATTTCTATCGAGAATGGTTTGACCTGTATCGCAGACCCGCGCTTCGTGAAGGAACGATAAAAGATTTTGAAGGGTCATTTAAAAATCATGTCCTTCCCTATTTGGGGCAAATGAAGATCCGCGCAATCAAGCCAATTCACATTCAGGCAATCTTTACCAAGTCAAATTTATGCCACGAAAAGCAGATGACCCTGCGCAGCCGTCTCGCATCGGTGTTTGAATCTGCCGTCGAGAACGGTCTGATCCTGCGTTCCCCCGTTACCTCGACACTCAAGATCGGAGGGGCAAAACGGAAGAAGCAGGACGCTCTCACACCGAAACAGTCAGAAACGCTCATAGAAGCCCTACACGGCACGAAAGCGTACGGGTTCGTCTTACTGTGCCTCCTTGCAGGTTTGCGTCGCAGTGAGGCTCTTGGGCTTCGTAAACGCGATGTGGACTTCCCGCACCACGTCATCCACGTCCGATCGCAGAGAGCGAACGGCTGCGATGCTCCGCTGAAGACCGATGCCGCCGAGCGTGATATCCCGATGTGCGATACCCTTGAGCGGTGGCTGTGGGATAACCGACTCACCTCCCCCTCCGAGTACGTTATCGCAAAGCAGGACGGTCAGCCTTATAACCCATCGGGTATAAACAGCATCTGGCAGTATGTTACCAACCGACAGGCAGACCACGTGTCCGATAAACCGCGCGGATCACAGATCGACCGACCGATCGATTTCGATGTCCATCCGCATACCCTGCGCTACACCTTCGCCACAAGGCTGTTTGAAGCGGGAGCAGATATCAAGACGGTGCAGTACCTGATGGGACACACCAAGCCAGAAGAAACCCTTGCCATCTACGTTAAGTATTGCGAGGAATCGCGCCTTGACGAAGCAGCGGACCTCGTCCGAACGGCATTAGCATAAAAACAAAGCACACACAGATGTTAAGTCCGTGTGTGCTTTTTCTGTGTATTACTTGAGCTGGTCTCTAAATCGATCGGTGGTTTCCTCTCTTGCCTTGGATGCGACATCCTCAAGTATCTCTGCCCGCTTCTTATCCGTTGCGTTCTTGTACTTCTTGGAGTTGATCGCCTCCTGTGCAAGCTCGGCGTACACCTCTGCGTAAAGAGCCTTGTAAGCATCGCGTTCGCTCTCGGTGAGGTCGCGCTTTTTCGAGCCGACCTTCAGAGAGGACGGCGCGTAGGACGCGTTTGGCTCAAAGGCGTATTCGTCCTTAAAGGAGTCGAGTGCAAGCAGAGCCTTTGCAACACCGTCACCGTAGTCGATGTACTTGACATAGTCATACGGGTTGCTTCCGTACTCACCCGCAAGAGCGCGCTCGATGAAGTCGAGGGCTTCGATGGAGAGTGCCGCAGCTTCCGCTCTGGCATCATGCTTGTCCGCTTCGCTCGTTGCTTCTCTTGCTCTCTTGTACGCATCCGAGATCAGATCTCCGTACGCGTAGTTGACCGCTTGTCTCGTTCTGTACGCGACTGTGGTCTTCCGCGCTTCAGGGTCTTCGATTCTTGCCCGCTCTCCTGCGATGGTTGAGCCGAGAGAATCAAGAGCATCATAATACTCTGAGGTGTAGCGGTTAGAATAAACAGGGTCGACGATGAAGGATCCGGACGCTTCGGAGACGAACGCCTCACCGAGGTCCTGCATCAAATCTTCCGCGGAGAACGCCTGAAGGATTCCGACGTTGGCCGTGGACACAAGCGTGTGATAGAAATCACCCATGTAATCGCGGAGCAGATAATCAACCTCAACAGGAGAGAACGCGTTCGCGATTGCCTTGGAAAGGCCGTACGCGAGAAGAGACGTGTCGTTGTTGTACTGCTCGGACTTCGGGGCGAATTCCCCGGACGTGAAGTCCTTAAATTCCGATCCGACGATGTCTCGGCCTGAGAAGTCTTTATTCAGCAGCAGGTCGACAAGGGATCCCACGACTGCGATATCCCGGATGTTGAGTGCTTCCAGGAGCCCTTCGACAGCAGAATCAGAGCCAACCCAAGACAGGTTAAGAGATTCTCCGACGATATCTGAATAGTCCTTGAAGGGGTCTTCTCTGCCCCACGCTGCCTCAAACGCTCTCGAAACACCGGACGCGAGAATCTTACCGTAGGTTTCTGTCTTCGGGATACGAATCCATTTTCCTTCCGCTACGGGGAATAAGAAGTAGTTGTCCTTCTGATAGTCAGAAATCTGTTCATACTCCTCTTCTCGGCCAAGTCCTTTGATAATAACGGCGGCGATGGCTGCAGGTACTGCCTGCACAACCGCAGCACGGCCAAGTCTGTTCAGGGCTTTCTTCCCAAGCGTAAGGTCCCTCAGTACGCGGTCGACACCCTGTGTCGCGGCGTTGGTGTAAGGAATCCAGGCGTTGATGAATCTTCCGAAGTCACCGGACCGTGAGAAGTCCGTGGTGATCTCCGCGGCGGCCTTCGATGCATGAAGCTTTGCTTCGCGGGTGAACCCCTCCTTCTCAGCGACAAGCAGATATTCTGCAAATCGAGCTGCCGCTTCCGTTGTCTCTCCGATTATGCCGAGCGCGTTCTTTACATAGGTAAAGGCGTTCGGGGTCATAATCTTATCAAACTTAGCCAGACCGACGTCATCACGATAACGCTGGCTTCCCGTGTTTCCGAGAGCCTTATACTCCTTCCACCGAGAATCCCCGGACATGATGTACTTGTATGCTCTCGCATAGTGTGCAGCGTATTCTGCCATCGAACCCTCGGTCTGAATCAGCGCGGTGCCGAAGTCTCTTGCGACGTTTCGCGCAACGAAGAACGGGTTGTAGCCTGTGAGGAAGCCCTTCATCGGAGCGGTTAACTTCCGGCCGAAGCTCGTAAGTTTGCCAAGTGTGTCTTCCTGCGGGAACAGCGATTGCAGTGCCTTATAAAGGCCTTCGTCAATATCCGCTGTAACACGCTCACCGTTGTCCCACGCGGAGATGGAATACTTCCCTCCCTCGTTTGAGATCGCACGGGCAATAACATTGTCATCCCCAAGCTCTTCGGCGTTCATCAGTGCTCCGTAGCCAAGGCTCTCCGGTCGAATCCGAATGCCTGTGCCGAGAGTGTCGCTGCCGTCGAGGAGTCCGGTGTCAACAAGATTCAGGAGGAGATCGTTCGTACGACGGAGTGTAACAAGCCTGCCGACCTGCTCAGCGAGCGTATCCTGCACCCATCGTACCTCGGAAACACCGCCTTTTGCACGCTTAACGGCTTCACTCGTCGAGACTTTACCCCCTCTTGCGCTCGCCGCCGCCCCTGCGTTCTTTCCCTCACGGTACGTCGGAACGTAGTGCGGGTACATACGGTGCATCGCCTCGTAGTCCTCTGCGGTGATAGAGGTTCCTACCGCCCATTCACGCATGAACGTGTCCCACCACTCGTAGTATTCCTCGGCTTTCTGCTTCAGCCACGGCTGTTCGGCGTTATACTGATCGATCAGGACCTGCGCCTCCTGCGCAGTCATAACGTCAATCTCACGCACTTGCTTCTGGCCTTTTCCGTCAACATATTCGACTGTGCCGTAGACAGGCTTGTTCTTGGCGTTCACGAATTGGTTGTAAAGGTTTGCGGCCGTATGCGCTTCTGTGATCTCCTCTTCTGTGCGGCCAAGCATCTTTTCGATGAAGGTACCGCCGCGGGTGTCGATAGGCTGCGGCGCATCGCTTGGGAACAACCCGCGAAGCCATTCATGCTTATCAAGGAAGTCCTGAAGCTCTGCAAAAGCATTCGCTTCGATGGACATTCTGTCAACGGTGTGCATAAGCTTCAGATATGCATCATAGACTCTTTGTAGATCTTGGTCTACTTTACCGCCGCGCTTCTTGACAAGAATAACATCCGAAAGTGCTTTTCCAAGCACTTCACCTCCTCGGCCGACCAGCGCATCCGTGAGGATGTATGCCGCCGTATCTTTGGAGTTTCGGACAGAGGTCATGAGATCAGAGGCCGTGACGTTAAATCCTTCTTTGCGCTGTTTCTGCGCAACGTTGTCAATCCCCTGCGCGGCGTTGACCATCATGCGGTAAACGGTGCGGGCCCTGTCAGCGGCTTTACCGGGGATCTCGGAAAGCGTTTCCTTTGCGGATTTGCCGTAGACGCTTCCCTTCTTCTCGATATCGGAGACGGAGATCGGTCTGCCGGGCTGGCCCTCCAGGACCGGGGCTTTCTGTGTAGCGTCGGTCTGAGAAATAACTTCCACACCTGTACGCTGTGCCGCAGCATTCTGCCGTGCGGCGTAGACCGTCGGGTACTGCGCATCTTGTTCGGCGGCCTTTTGAAGGACTGCCTCGTTGTTGCGGTTGCGAAGTGCTTCGGGGTCCTGGCGAATATCCCTTGCGTAATTCTTCTGTGCGGCACGGACCTCCGCGTTGTCTCGCATGATCTGCTCGTCACGACGCTTAAGCAGTTTCGCCATGTCGCTCTGGTACTTCTTCCGCTCCTGCTGTTCGGCGGAACGCTGCTTCGCGTCAAACTGTTTTTGCTTCTCGCGAAGACGTTCGTCATCGAAACGCGCCTTGGTTCGCTGAAGCTGTTCTTCATAGTTGACACGAAGATTCGTTGTTACACGCTTCAGACGCTCCTCTGCCCGCTGCTTCGCTTCTGCAAGACGAAGCTGCATCTCGTAGTTGTCACGGTACGCCTGGTCAGCGACACGCGCATCTGCGTTCATCTTCGCCGCCGCGAGAAGCTCACGCATCTGTGCGCGGTTTTTCTGTGCCGTAAGTTTGCGTTTGCGTGTTTTGGGGTTCTGGAGAGCCTCGATCTTTTCGCGTTGACGGCGATCTGCTTCAAGGCGTTTCATCTCCGCTGCGATCCGCTTCTGCGTATCCGGGAGCTTCGCCATCTGTGCGGCAGTCGTCTCGCGCTTGCGCTGTCTTGCACGTTCGCGATCAAACTGTTCGGTGGTTCGGACGATCGTCCGTGCCGCACCTTCGCCGTAGACCGCGTCGTAGGCTTTCGCGAAATCTTGGAAGGACTTGGTCGTGGAGATGTCGCGGTGTTCGTAGCGGATGTCTTCATTGCCAGCGTTGAAGCGTTGTGACAGCGGGATGGCCTTTCCGTTGTCGTCGTAGGCAACAGGTTCGGACGATTTCAGCTGCGTGTTGGAGAACACGACATAAATATCATCAAAATCTGCTCCGTCTTGCACGTTTTGAAATATTGCTCCGTCGTGTCCGTTTTTCTTCGCTTCGTCGATAAGATCGGTGAAGTCAACATCCCTGCCCTCGTTTTTGAAATCGTGTACAAGCGGATTGTCGATCTTCAAATAAAGCTCTTTGACGTTTGGAACATATCCGCGTCTCTTGATTTCGGTTTGCTCCCATTCGTCGAAGATTCGCCTGTTGAATTCCTCAAACCGTTTTGCCGCTTCCGTCTCGTCAAATTCCGCGTTCATTCGGTTTACGTTATTTCTTCCGTCCCCAGAATTAGCCGTATTCCAGTCATACGCAAAACTTCTTGCAAGGTCTTTGAGTTTCGCTTCGTTTGCGTCGGGGAAAAATTCTTTGAAACTGTCTACGATATCTGTGACGGCTTCTTTATAACCGTGAGCCGCTTTATATTCGTCGAAAAAGGCTTCCTTCGCTTTTTCATACTCGGCCTTCGCGCTATCGTAACCGTACTTCGCTTTGATTTGTTCCATTGCTTCACGCGATTCCGTATTCATCATCGCAAGCGTCGTATCAGCACTGTTGAGTCCGGTGTAGTTCTCCGCCGTCTCTCTCGATTTTGCTGCAAAGAATCCCTTGTATGCAGAAGATGCCGCAAAGTTCTTCGCTCCAAGTAGACCCGGATCAAACACATTGAACACCGCGTTCGTTCCGTGATACGCCTTGATGGTGTAACCGGCTTCCGCCGCGGCCTCATCCACCATCCTCTGCGCCGTTTCGGTGTCACCCGATTCAACAGCAGAGAGATAACGGCGGTCGGTTTCCTCGGACAACGCAGACTCACGATACTCAAATAACTCTTCCGCGGCTTCCGTGATTCTCTCTGCAACGACATCGGGCGCAATGCCGCGGTCGGTGAGGAAATCACGCGTTACCGCGTTGACAGCGTAATCGCGATCAGCGACAAGATTCGGATAATTCGCAACCGCCCTGCCAAGCATACCGCCTGTGCCGTCCGCACCGTAAATCTCGTTTGCATCGAAGATCGGCTGAACGGGCTTCTGTTCGATGATCTCACCCGTGATTTGGTTGATCATCTTGCGGTCGATGAGGAGCTTCCAGTAATTCGGATCGGTCGTGAAGTCAACCGTGCGACCCTCGACCTTGCCTTTAAACTTCGGTGTCAGACCGCGCTCCGCACACAGCGCAAGGTACTTATCAGCCGCTTCCTGCATCGCCTTGTACGCGCCGTACTGAACGCCGTACCTCTCTGCCATCGCGGGATCGGTGGGCTTTGCGTTCTCACGCGCCGCCGTTTCTTGTGCCTTCGCGAGATCGAACCATCCCGCGAACACAGGCTTGTCACCGTTGCCCTTCTCCGTCTGAATACCCTCGTAGTCAGACCAAGACGGGATCTTTAAGAGTTTACGTGTTGCCTTGGAGTTACCCGACTTGTGATATGGAATAACGTAGTCGATCTCATCAGACGCAAGCAGACGGAGAATCTGTGCGTCGGTAACGCCGATGCAGATATTGCCTGCCGTGTTAGGATACTTGTCGCGAAGTGCAAGCATCTCCTCATAGGGCATACCCTCGACGCCGTCAAAGCCCTCACCGTCCTGTGTCGGGATCAGGGACATATTGATCATGTGCCCCGTCTGACCGAGCAGTCTGACATAATCGGGGACCTTCGTGTAGGAGTGCATCTTTGCGCCGCGCGATGCGATCTCAATGGTCATCGCAATCTCGTCGAGCAGATGCTCAATCTGGAAGTCCGACCACGACTGTGAGCGAAGACCTGCGCCAACGTTCATCGAGGAAATCAAGCGGTCACCGATAACATCGGAGTCCCCTGCCCTCCACGGTACATCTGCCTCCAAACCCTTGGAGTGTGATGCCGCACGAACGGCAGCAGCGTACGCCGCGAACACATCCGGATGGGCTTTTGCAAGATCGGAAAGTCCCTCCGCTGTGGTGAACGCGTTTACGGGAAGGCTCTCCGCATAAGCGATCTCTGCCTTCTGCGCATCGGTGATCTGATAGGTGTTTCGCGCCGCTGCTTTCGCGTTACGGACAGCCGCTTTATCCTTACCCTTAACCGCCGCTGTCGGCTCATAACCCAGTTCGGTCTTCTTCTGACGTTCTGCCGCGTTGATCGCGTCCTTCGTGACGCGGTCGTTCTCGGCAAAATAGTTGTACATGATCGATGCGCGGTTGTCCATAAACTTCTGCACCTGCGCAGGAGTCTTCAGACGTGCCGCTTCAACGTAGCAAAGCGCACACGCAACCTCGATCTGACGGCCTTCCTTCTGAACCTCGACCAGACGGTTTCTGACCTCGATCGCTTCTTCCTTGGAGAGCGGTCGCTTCAGCTGCTCCTGAAGTTTTTCAGCAACAATGCCCTGCAGGATTCTCTTGCGGCACAGCGTCGAGAAGTCGATGGATAACTTATACAGCTTATCGGAGTTCGGCTTAACAGGATTGAACGGTCTCTGCTCGGATAGATCAGATTCGTATCCATAGTCGAGTGCTTTCAGATTCTTGCTGACAATATCAAGGGTCTTGTCAAGCGTTTCAAACAGCGTGTCAATCTGCTCACTCGTCATGCCGCCGTAGGCCGTAAGCATCTCTCGGTATTTCGGTAAATCCGCTTTGATGGCACGGTAGTCGAGCAGCACTTCCCCTCCCTCGGTCTTCGCCTCGGACAGCTTGCTCTGCTCACCTGAAAGCAGCTTCTGCGCTTCGGTTCGAGCCTCTCCTGCGGCAATCAGCGCGGAGGAATAAGCGGAGGACAGACGGTCAAGAACATCCTGTGTCTGTTCTGCCATGATGCGACCGGCATCGGTGGTCGGCTTGTAATCGGCGTATACGCTGCGAATTCGGTCGATAAAATCACGGAAGAAATCCATGATACGGTCAAACAGTCCGCGGTCGGTCTGTGCAAGTTCCGCCAAAGCATCCGTGTCGGTGAGAACACTCACGCAGGAATCGGCGATGACCTCTTCGTACGCAACCGCTTTTGTCCTTGTCGCGCCGTGTTCTGCCGCCTGTGTAATCTTGTCAGAAACAAGAGACGAGATATCTGCGCCGGAGTCCACAAGTGTTTTCTCGACAAAGCTTGAAAGTTTTCTGAATTCATCGGGAGACCATCTCTTAATGAAATGAACAAGTTCATGCCCTGCCGTGCGAAGAATCGTACCCTCATACTGCGATCCTGCGTTGATGTCGATGTAGACCCGGTCGGACTGTACCTCATACCGACCGCTGGAGTCCCCATATGCGGAGGTCTCGGTGGAGTCGTAGAGGTAGATGTCGACGTTAATCGCAGATGCGAGTCGGTCAAGTGCTTCTATAGAAGTACGCTGAATCTCGGTGAGGGGCTTTTCGGTGTTGTACAAACGGTGTAAACGTGTCGCGTTCACATCACGTTCAGACGTGTTCGCTTCAGTATTGATCGCGTTCGCTTCAGCGTTCGCATCGCGTTCACTCGCGTTCACATCAGATGTGATTGCGTTCGCATCGCGTTCGGCTCTGATGTAATTATCGAACACATCGTCTGCCGCTCTTCCCTCTTTCGCGAGTTCTGCTCCGTAATTACGGACGAATTCTGCACGGGTAATTTTGCGGTCCCCAACGGTGATCGAATCACTCGGAGCGCGTACCACATCAGCGTTCAATTCAGTAGTGATCGTGTTCACTTCAGTATTGATCGCGTTCACATCAGCGTTCGGCGCGTTTACATCAGATGTGATCGTGTTCGCTTTAGTATTGATCGCGTTCGCATCAGCGTTCGGGGCGTTTACATCGCGTTCGGTCGCGACTACATCAGCGATACGATCGGAAAGGTTATCAAGTTCAGCCTGATTTGCAAGGTGGATATAAGAATCGGAAATCTGCTGAAGGGAAGTGCGTATCGTTTTTGCGTTCTGCGCGTCAATGTGAATCGGGTTTTCCGCATCAACGTTCAAAGCAGATTCAACCGCATATCGCACCTTGTCACTCTTAAGAAGGTTTAACGCTTCGTTATAGGACTTATTCGGCATCTGACCCTGCTGAACCATACGAACGACATCTGCAAGTTTCTGCGTGGTCTTCAGGTTTGCCTTCGGGGCAAGTTCCTTCAGACGGAGGGCAAGGTCTGTCGCGACAGTCGCACCGTCGTTTGCCTCGGATACGATCCTGCGCTGTGTCTGTTCGGACTTGATTTCCTCCTGTACTGCCGCTTCTTCTGTTTGAGCCTTGGTCTGCGACGGGGCAGGGGACTCTTGCTTCGGCATCGAGTCTGCGACTGCTTTGATGCGTGCTGTCTCAAAGCCGATCAGTCTGTTCAGCTCCTCCGCTGTAACGGTGTCCCGACGGGCATCGAGGTTTCGTGCATAAGCCTCGGTCATCGATCCAACGGGCGCGGCAAGGCCGCTATCGATAAGTTCGTTCTTTCGGGAGAGCAGATCCTCGTTATAAGCGGTACGTGCCGCGTCAAGCAGAAGAGCCGCCCGATCCTCAAGCATTTCGGGTGTGGTCTTTTTCGCATCGAGCTTCTCGATTCCGTATTTCTCGGATTCGCGGTTCAAAAGATCCGTTGCGATTTTAATCTCCGCAGGATTCATCGTCTCTGCGGTAAGGCCGATGGTCGTAACATCACCTGTCTTTGTGGTGTTTGCCTTGCCGAGCGCATCGAGAACGGTAGCGGATGTTGCAACCGTACCCATGAGACCGCCGATCAGCGCGCCCTGAGCACCTGATACAAGCATCTCCTTACCGTCAAAAATGCCGCCTTCACCAAACCACTTCTTATCAGGATCGACGGTCAGCTTATCGGCAACACCGGACAGCGGAACGTTGAGGACCTCCTCAAGGCCTTCCTCGGCGGCACCAAGCAAAAGTTTTGTCGCGCTGCGAAGAATCGTGCCCGCCTTGCTTCCTGTTCGTGTGTCAAAGAATTTTCCGATGGTCGGCACATCAGAGAATCCACCAATACCCTCGGTAAAGGATTCAAAGAAGCCGTTTGCCGCAGAGTCGAGAAGATTCCGCGCAACAGAACCTTCGTCGCCATAGGTCATCTGATTCTCAAAGAATTTACTTCCCGCTGAATTAGCCGCCATAAGCCATGTGGTTGCATTACCCTTGGCCGCATTTCCGACACCCTTGATAAAGCCTTTTCCAAGAGCATCTACCAAAGCCTTGCCCGATTTACCCGAAACAGAATCGCGGACAGTCTCAACAAGGGAAGTGCCGGAGCTCGTCGGAAGAGCCGCGCCGAGCATCATGCCCGGTGCCTGCATACCAACCTGATATGCCGCATCGCCAAAGATAAATTTGGTAACCGCACCAATATCCTCTTCTTTGGCCCACTTGTCGGCATCCTGCTTGTAATAATTGCTTTGGTTCTGTGTCTTAAACGCCTCAACGGATTTCGCGGAAACCCCCGCCTGCTTTGCAATGTTTGCAATAGCGATGGTCTTATCGACTCCTTCGCCGCGCATAAGTGCTTCATAAGAGGAAGGGTTCTCCTGAAAGAAATCGGATATTTTCTTAATTTCCGCAGAACGCTGACCGCCTGTCGCAAAATCCGCGATAATGTTTTCTGCGGCATCAATACCCGCTCTCGTTCCGCTGATAAAGCCCGCACCGAAATTCTGAAGCGCGTAGGTTCCAACATTGTGGTCCGTTTTCTCGCGAGAAGGTACAAGCGGCACGTCGGTTGCTGCGTATTGCTTGTTCGGGACGATCGTTTTTGATACTGCCTTCGAAACATCCTTGGATGCAGATTCGATTTTCTGCTTCAGAGTCTCCTGCTTCTTCGGTTCTTCCGTTGTCTGGGTGCTAACCTTCGGGAGGTTTTTCGCGGTTTCGTCAATCGTTTTGCGGAGGGAAGAGGGAAGTGTAGTCTCGGACAAGGGTGTTACGGTTACACGGGCAGAGGGAAGAGAAGACGTTTCCGTCTTCGTCTCCGCTCCGGTGGTCTGCGTGGTCGGGGTCATCAGGTTTCTCTCCACCACAGCCTTCAAAACACTACGCTGCTGCTCCTGTTCGAGTTTTTTCTTTTCGTCCTCTTCCTGTTGTTTCTTTGCACGAAAAGCGTCAATTCTTGCACCGATATCAGTCGCCATATTACGCCCCCTGTTCATTTTTCGTCTCTTCTACTAACTTTCTTATAAAGGCATCGTCCACTCCAAGGCCGGACATCGCTGATCCGGTCGAATAGTCAACAAGTCGGCGGCCGTCCCTCATGATATAAACGGTGTTGCCGTTGCGGTCTGTGGTCACGGAGGCAATACTTGTGTCTGCACGGGGAATATATTTCCCTGTAGACGGATCCATAACGCCAAGCGAAACCTTCTCGGTTTCTTCTGTTCCGGCATCATCCCCCGTCTTTTCTACTAACCCTCTTGTAAAGGCATCGTCCACTCCAAGGCCGGACATCGCTGATCCTGTCGAATAGTCAACAAGTCGGCGGCCGTCCCTCATCATATAAACGGTGTTGCCGTTGCGGTCTGTGGTCACGGATGCAATGCTTGTGTCTTCGCGAGGAATATATTTTCCTGTAGACGGATCCATAACACCCAGCGAAACCTTCTCGGTCTCTTCTGTGCCGACATCATCACCCGTCTTCTCTTCAGGTTCCCAATCATCAAAAGCGTCAAGCAGGCCTTCCTTAGAAGAGAAACCGTATTCCTTGTAATGGCTTGCGATGTAGTTTGCGGGAGAGGGGGATTTTGCTGCGGCCTCAAACAGCCCGGCGTAGTCTTCCTTTGCGCTTTCGGTAAGACCCTTGAGCAGAGCCTCAACGTCGGAGCGTTTAACCTCCATCGCGTTCAGCTGCGCATCAGAAGGTATGAGACCTGCGTTCAAGGACTTCCAACCTTGTGCGGCAAGTTCACTCTTTGTGGTGGCCGCAGCATCAGCGGATTTCGCTTTGTTCATGGCATCAATATATCCCTGCGCAGCGGATGCTGTAACGCCCATCGCGGAGAGTTGTGCGGCGGAGGGCATCATGCCTGCATCAAGAGCTGTCCAACCATTGTTTGCCAAAGCGGATTGATTCTGTCGGTTTTCGGTAGCCGCCGCGGCCTCTTTGACAGCGGCGATGTAACTCGTCGCTTGTTCAGCCGTAATGCCGAGAGCCTGCAGCTCTTCTGCGCTCGGCACGATACCCGCGTCGAGCTTTGTCCATCCGCGATTCTCAAGCGCAGATGCGGCTTCTCTTGCTACCTCTTCATCGTATCGAGCGTTCTGGAGTGCATCCTGCTCACGGTTATAAGCCGTCTCGTCTTCGTACTTTGCCTTTTGCCAATTAAACTGCTGCGCCGCCATTGTGGGACTTCCGTTGTATGCGCCCGTAATGTCTGCTTCTGCCATTGCAAATTCCTTCTCCCATTGTGCGATGGAGAGGTTTACCTGATCAACAGACATATTCATCTCAGCCGCCCACTGCTTAAGTTGGTTCAGTTGAGACAGGTACTGCTGACTCAAGGTGAGAAGTGCTTCCGCTTTCTGATATTCACCCTGACGACGAAGATCTCCGATCTGTCGATTTACGTCGGAAGACATCTTCGTCTGTGCGGCCTGTACACTTGCACGGTTCTTTGCCGCGCTTGCCTGTATTGCGTTGTACTGCGCCTGACCAACCCCGCCGCGATCGCCGCGCGCTTCAGCATACAAAGCGGAGTTGTCAAGGGCCTGTTTCTCTTCGGCGGAAATCTGCTTCTGCTGTTCGGCATACTGCGCTGCCGCTTCACGCTCCTGCTGACGAAGCTGGTCCGCAGTTGTGCGTGTCGCCTCATCGATGTTCAGCTTCGCCTGCTTTGCCGCTTCGTCGTTAATCTGCTTGAGATTCTTTTCCATTTCTGTGGTGTCAACGTAACTCATGCGAGGTACTGTTGTTTGCGCAGAGAAGGATTTCATCTGAAAGCTCGGTGCTGCGGTCGTAGGTTGTGTGTTTCCCGCAGGAGGGGTAGGGGACTCCTGCACGGGGGTGGCGGTCTGCTGTGTCGGTGTTACGGCAGCAACCTTCTGCTCGTCCGTCGCCGGACTGATTGCCGCCGTTTCGGTTTTCTTGTTGATATCAGCCATTATTCAGCCTCCTTTGCACCCCGACGGATGCCCCAGACCTTATAAGGATTCGTGCGAGTGCCATCCGCCGTATTCAGTAAATAGTGGTCACGTGCAAAGATTGTAATCGCGTTGTAGTCAATGCCCGTAACCTCAAATACCTTCAAGTGTTCACCTTGTGTGCCGAACATCGCAAGCGCGGAATCTTCTTTTCCGAAGAATGGGTAAACCGCAAGGTCAGAATCGATGTCCTCACTTCCATAGGTGGGAAGGGAAGAGAGCTTCACCATGCCCTCGGTAGATACGTCATAACGGGTATCGCCATCGGACTGAACGGACTCAATATATGCCCCGTTCCATCTGCCAAGATAAATCGCGCCGATGCGATCTGCGTTGCCGCCTGTGTCGGCGACAACCTCAACAAAAATTCTGTCATATGCAGACACGTCTCCAAGGGAGACAACGGCAGATTCTGCGGCAGTGGCTGTTCCAAAACCGACAGACCCCGATGCGATAACCTCTGCAAACCGAGAACGTGCTTTATCCGCGACATCGGTCATCAGCTGCTGTGCATTAACAGGCATACCGTTCTCATCCGTTGCGGTGAGATCGGAAAGCCACTTCGGGATCGCAAAGGATGCCCATCTTGCCTGACCGTAGTCCTCTCCTTCTTTTACAAGAAACTGTCCGTCCTGACCGCCTGTCGGCAGATTGCCGGAGGACGCAAACAATTTCGACACGGCTCGGCTCGTCGGGATTTTAAATTCAGAGTCGCTCACACGCTGTTCGATCGGAAGATGATCAATGCTCGGGGTTTCAAGAGCCTCCATCGCAGGGATAAGCGTTTCGTTCAAGAACGTCTGAATTTCGGTGTAGAGTGCTTGCATATCGGCGCGAACCTGCGTTTCATCCGTCTCAACGGTAGGGAAGTCCGCAGGGTTTCGCCAGTCGCGGGAAAATTCAAGTTTCATTTTTTCCATCAGCGATCCCTTCCTTGCTTTTTATAAAAGATTTGTGCGGACACAAGACTCATGTCCATGCCCGTTTCTGCGTTTTCAATCGTCATGGAGAAGTACCGAACGTGTCGGCATCCGGGCTTACGCCGAACCGTTGCGGTGTACGTCTTCCTCGACAGACATCTCGCGTTCAGGTTTCGTGGTGCAAATCGGTGATACAGATACGTAACATCGGTGAAGTCCTTCCGTACCTCACAATCTGTTGTGTAGGTTACGTGCATTCGGGACCACGTGTCGGATGAGACCGTAAAAATTACGGTCGTGACATCCTTTAATTTATCGTAATCGCCGAAGAACATATACGGTGTTACATACTTCTTCTGAATCGGCTTTCCATAATCGGAGTACATGAAGTCTCCAAACGGACTGTCAGGCTCTGTAAATTTTCCCATCGCCGTGATCCGTCCGTCCCGGCAAAGATAGTGAAGCGTATCTTCGTGCTTTACAAACGCGGTTGCGTTGATGTTGTTCAGGTAGAAAAACGAGGGGTCTTTATAAGAGGACAACACGTAGTCCCACACATAAACCTCGTCTCCGATGACAAGCCAATAACGCGCATCGTCATCAAAGGAAACACATCGATCCGCGCCGACGGAACGTACCTTCTGAAGGATACCATCACGTGCAGGTGTGCCGTTGACCTTCTTTGAAATACCGCGTACGTTGTTTTCGTTTGCGGAAGAGGTGTCGAGAAGGATGTGAACACCGCCCTGCGTATTACAGAAGACAAGGTTGTTGTCGATGAGCTGAATCGAGTAGGGAAGATCACATCCGATTTTGCTGTTCACGCCGACTGTGTCCATTGAAATGTACAGACGATCGTTGATGGTCTGTGTGCCGAGCGTTGCCTTTGAGATGGAATTTTCCTTGAAGAGGATCAGCATACTCTGCTGACGGCCAAAGCCCGTGATCGGCTCGGAGTTATCCCCGGCAAGGTTGTAAGACTCAATCGGCCAATACGTTACATCCATCGCAATATTGTTGCCGTTCCAAAAGAATACGTTCGGCTGACCCGCACTTCCACCGAGCACCATGCACAGAGCCGTGTCGCCGCCGTATACAGTGGCGTACTTACAAGACATGATCGCCTCTCTTGCGACAGGGTTGTCAAGGGAATACGTAATTCGTACGGTGTTCACCGCAGCGGGGACCGCGACATAGGGCGGTGTCTTAAACAGAACCAGGCCTGTTGCAGGCCAGAACACATACTCTCCATCCCAAGAAGAGTTCCACGCACCAGGTTCCTCTGTAAGTGTGGCCGTAGATTTCGTCAGAGGTCGGATATCACCGTCCGCTTCCATCCGCGCTTCTACCGATACGCCCTCCGCGCCCTTGATCGGGAGATAATATTTTTCGGTTGCGGCTTCCACGTGAATCACATATTTTGCGGAGGCACTATGATTGTAAAGGGTGATCTTGTTTGCCGCGCGGTCGTATGTCCAGTCAATTCCCTCGATAATACGCTCACCCGCTTTGTACACCTCTGTCACGCGTACCGCGTTTTTTGTGTTCGGGGTGATCGTCGTTGCGCTGGATGACTGACTGTGGCTTTCCACCACTTCCTTTACTGAGGCATTGTACCAGATCGTTTTGTTCGGGGAGAGTCTGTTTTCGGGCTGATAGGCATCCCCCGTACCTGATGCCGCGTCAGCGTTGATATATGTGATGGGTGTGTACGCACCCGCAAGGATATCCGATGCGGTGAACACGCCATCCTGATACTGTATGCGCACAAAAACGCCTGCCGCTTTATAAATGAGATCATCTCGGTAACGCAGGAATACGCCGCGTGACGGCGTATAGCCTTCGTAGAGCGATGAAAGATCGCAGACAGGTGTAAACGACACAGCATAATATTCGACCGTTACAGCCCCCTCTGTGGGCAGAGTAACAACGTTTCCGTTCACGACCGCCGCAGGGTCGGATACACTTACGATGCGAGTAAAGCCGAGCGGTTCTATCTCATGGTATCCTGCCGTGCCGAAGGTCACCGTCATCTTTTCGGGTGTCCCTGTCGTTGCATACAGTATGTGACCGATGTGATAAAACTCTCGTCCGTAGTACGTCCCGTCAAAGCAAGTGTAGCCGACCCCCACAGCGGTTGAGGAAAGCCACGCCTGTGCGTCTCTGCCGCCGAGGGCACCGTCTCTCCAGAGCAGATTGACGATATCCGGGGATTCATTAACACCAAGGCGATACGGCATCTCATAGGTATTGAGTCCACCGATCAGCGTATCAAGCGTGACGGAGGATTCGCTCTTGTGCGACGGCATATAATAGGTATTCAGCAAACCCGAATTCGCCATAATATCGCTCCTTAATAGACATTCGTTATCGGCTCAACCGTTGTTACCACGCTTCTTGTGAGCCGTGCAAGCCGCGTTTCAAACTCGTTGTGAAGGGAAGAGTGCGTATAAGAATCGTCGTACATGACAAGGTGTGCGGCAACGTAATAGGGAATAATACGCTGTACATCCTCTGTGTTGTCAAGCTTATCCTCATCCTTCGGGTTTTCACCGAGAAGGGAAGGGTAGCGGTAATATTCTACGACGAGATTGTTTGGATCGCACTTGCCGCTTAACAAAAACTGCGAGTCCATAATGTACCCTTCAATCGGAATACGCCCCGCATCAGGGGACGTGATATCAAGGATACCGGGGGTTCGGAATTTAAAAAAGTTTTCAGGCATCGTGTAAAGCCGCGCATCTCCGATCTGCTCGGAATCGAGATTTGAGAGACGTACTGCCGCAGGAATCGGCTTTGCCGTTGTGGCAATCAGAACCTGCGCATCGTCGGCAAACGTTGGAATGCGAAGCAGATAATCTGCCTGATTGTTGTAGGTCGGCTCAATGGCACGACCCGCGATGCTGTACTGATTGATCAAAGACAAGGCATCGCGCTTCAGTTGTGCAAAAGTCATTGTTTACCTCCCGCATCAAGCAATGAAAGGGAGGGATATAAACCCCTCCCTGTCTGCATAGGAAAATTTACGCGCCGATATTGAGCAGGGAATCGCCAACGCTGACGGGCTTGTTGGTGGAGTCGACTTCGACAACACGAACAAACTTGTGTCCAGAGGTGGGTGTGATTTCTGCTGTTGCATCAGCCATGAGAGTCCATGCATCGGTAGAGATTGCAGTACCGTGCTTAACAGCAGCAAGTGCGTCAGCAGTAGCCGCAGTCTGATAATACCACTTATTGGTATCCTTGGACTTCTGTGCGGGGGATGCAATAATGATGGTAGACTTACCAACGCTGGAAGCGGAAGTCTGAATCAGCATGGAGCGCAGGACTGCCTGTGCACCGTGGAAGAATACCGCTCTCTTCTTTTCGTTGAGAACGAATACATCATAGATCTGTCTACCTTCTACCAACCAACCGGAGATGCCGGGAGGATCCTGATGGATGCGATAGGTGTTGAGCTGCTTGGGACCGACCGCTGCGGAGGGGTGTGTCAGAATGAAGGCGCAACCAGCAGGAAGTCTGGAGGAGGGAACCTTAACGATCTTAACACCGTCAACCTCACCGATGATGCCAGTGTGAGCCATCTTCTGGGAGGACTCAGCCTGCTTGGAGAAAGCAGCATCCTGCTTGAGCAGGTTTGCAAAGTTGTAGCTGCAAAGAGCAACACGACCTGTTTCGGGAACGTTGTTGTCAGACAGCTTCTCGTTTGCCGCAAGGAACAGCTCATAAGCGTTGCTCTTGGTAGCCGCAGTAGTACCGATGTTACCGACCTCCTGCGCTGCTTCAGCAAGTCTGTGGAATGCGTAGGTGTCGAATTCGGGGATAATAACCTCGGAGGTCTGGCGGGAAAGCGCACGGCCAGCGTCCATAACCATCTGAGACTGAATCTTATCACCCTTATCAATGGTAAAGGTGAAAGCTCTGTCCTTTGTGACAGTCATTGTCTGAACGTTTCTTGCGAGGTTGTTTGCAGTACCGTAACGTGTGTTGCCGCCGTTGCGGTTGTAGTCTGTCATAGCGACAGTCGGAATGGAGTAGACCTTTACGGTCTCAACGCCGTTGAATTCATACTGATTGCCGAGAACAAGCTGGGCAAAGGATTCACGGGTAAATCTTTCGTCGACCTTGGTCGAAAACTTGGATGCGAGGTTCATGGAAGCCATGTTTTGTCCTTTCCACGCGACGCTCCATTATAGGGTGGATCAGTATTCTTCGTCGAATCCTGCAATGAGATTTTTGTCAAAGGCATCTCTTGAGTCGCCTGATACCGTTCCACCACCGCGAACGCCCTTCACGGGGGCGCGTGCTGCGGATGCCGCGTTCTGCTTTAAGATTTTATTTTCTTTCTTGAGTGCGGCGGCTTCTGCGGTTTGTTTAGAGGCGATGTGCTTCGCATACGCTTCTGCAAGAGGCGTACCGTTTGTAAGCGCATCGATCTTAACCGCATCTGGGATGATGCCGCTCTTGGCAACATCCGGGTAGAGAGCGTAAAGATTTGCAACCTCTGCGCGAAAGTCACGTGTGCCTTCGGTTGGTGTACCGTCATCTGTGCTTTCGTTTGGCAATTCGGCTGCGGCAGATCTCTTTCGGGAGACACGGGATTCAACAGTTTCCGATGCGACTTCTTCGTTTACACCTTCACTTACAAGTCGATCGACTTCGTTCTTTTTCCAGTTCTCAAGAATAGAGGTCCTCATGTCGTGACGGTCCTTGTAGTCAAGGATACGGGCAAGTTCGTCCATCTGACGTGCTTCCTCGTCACGTTCCTTCATGCGCTGCTGAAGGCGGTCTGTGACCTGCGCCTTCTGATAAAGCGCGGGAAGATCTTTACGGGAGAGCTTTACGTCCACATCTCTGTGGTCGACTCTCGCAATAAACGACAGATCGTCCTCGTTCTGCTCTGTGGTGGGAGTTTCCTCGGTCTCTGTCTTGTCATCCGATTCACCGTCATCCGTGGTAAGGTTTTCGGCTTCATCCTGCTCTTCGAGTTCTTCGGTCTGCGCGTCCGCTTCGGAATCGCCCCAAGTGTCAGGAGAAAAAATGTCGTCGTCTTCGCTCCAGCCGTCGGGGAGCATCGCCTCGTCCATCTCTTCCGGGAGCATGGTTTCGTTTGTCATAGAATTTATCCTTCCTTGGTACGGAATTTTTTATGAGGGAGAGTTACCCCCTCATAAATATTATACAAGTTTTAGCGTATCACACCAGCGCGTTTTTGGCCGCCGTCGGGACTTTGCCCAATCGTGACTGCGTGGAGGTGGGAAGCAGGGAAGTCTGTTTTGCCGCATCAAGCTGACCCATCATCGCACCCGCAATGCCGACCATGTTTCCACTCGGCTGCTGTGGCTCGGTTGTTCCTGCTTGAAACTGCTCCAATTTCTCGATGAGTTCCTGCTTACGCGGAATATATTTATCGGGTACACGCTCAAGATAGTCAATGACATCAAGCGTACCGTCCTGACGAAGGTTGTCAAGGGTCTGTACCATCGCAAGTTCAGAGTAGTAGGAGGTCGCACCGACATCGACACGGGTATTAAACCACAGATGCTTAAACTGCGAGAAGTCAAAGTCCTCAACAACCTTGTGCTTGACGTTGTGTGTCTGCATCATGCCTGTTGTGGGATCGATCATCGGATTGCCCGTGGGGTCTGTCATGACCTCTTCAAAATCCTTCTCAAGGATAATCGGGCGTTTGCCGTAATATGTACCCATCATGTCAAGCAAGATCGCACCAACGTCCTCAATCCACTCATAGAGCAGGGCGCGAGTGTTCTCAAGCGGAACCTCGGATGTGGACTGAAGCACCATGAGCGCAGAGGTGTTGTCCGGCTTAACATTACCCATCTGTGCGTCTGTTACACCGATGCACTCCTTTGTGTAGGCCATCGTCTTATCAATGGCAAGCATGATCTGCGTGGACATATCCGCAGGACGGAGATTCGCCGCAGCACCGTCAACGCTTTGCCCCGGCTGAAGGTTGCGAACGCCAATCGCCTGACCGACCTCGTTTGTCCATCGCGGAATCATGTCTGCGTTATAAATGGTTTTCGGGAACGCCGCAAGCTGCGTGTGCTGCATGATCAGCGCAAACATCTTGTTTAAGTAAATCTGATTCGGAAGAAGACCTGTAATCAACGCGCGCCCATGATATTGGTTCTTCTGACGCTCCCAGTTACCAAACGCGACAGGGTAGAGTGACAGGCCTGTGTCAACGTCTTCGTAGATCGTCGCTGTAGCTGTGGACTTGGTGACGTGAACGGTGGTTACGCGCTTCTTTGCCTGCTTGCGCTTCGGGACAGGCTGACCCATCATATCGAGAATCGGCTTGCCGTTGTCATCCTTTTCATAAACGACCTCACCGTTTGCATCGACCACCTCTTCCAGAATCGGCTCTTCCGTCTCCGGGTCAAACATCGGCTCGTCTGTTGTTACTTTCGTATACAGATATACGTATGTCGCCTTCGCTGTTTCATCGTCCGCACGGATCTCAAGCTTACCACCCTGACCCGCAAAATGCTGTGTGTCCTCATCCTGAACAATGTCCTCTGCATTACCCGTGGTCTTGTAACGCTTGTTTCGTCTGACATCCTCCGCTTCCGCACGGAGATTACCGACGGTGTCCCGTCCGATGACAAGCACGTAGGGCTGCTTCTGAATATCGTTCTCTGTGGGGTTTCCGAACATCACGTTGATGCCGTCAATGAGTTCCATCTCGATCGCGCCGCGATGAATGCCGAAGGCACCGCCATAGGGAATCGCATCCGCATCGAAGTAGAAGTGTGCGGCGTAGTCACCTGTCTGCGCACCGTCAAGCAGGGCTTCGCGGATACGGTAATCCATCTTGAATTTTTCAAACAGATTACGAACCTCGGCGGTTGCGTAAACAGAAACATCAAGGTCGGGATCTTCCTTCGATGTGCTGTTGTAGTAGGTCAGCGGCTCAAAGGAGATCGCTGTCGCGCTGGAGGTCAGGGAAGCGACGAACAGGGAAGCGACACGCTTGAGAATGTTAAACACGGGCTTTGGCAGCTTCGCCATTGCCGCAGATTCGGGAAGGTGGGACCATTGGTTTCCCGCGAAAAATTCGATGTTCGTGTTAACAAGGTTGTACTGATTTGGCACAAGTGATTCATTATAAGCCTTGCCAAGCTCATAGTAGTGCCACGCCTTTGTCTTGTTGTTCTCAATGTTACTCATCGGTCATCCCTCCCGAATATGCGGTAGTCTCGTCATAATTCATCATCGTGTGGAACGCCTTGATCTGGGCTTCCTGCCGCTTTGCCTCCATCATATCCTCGACAGAAAGATCAACCGTTGTTTCGTTTTCTGTGTCTTGCTTAATTTTGCGATTCTGATATTCACAGAACGCGTATCCGAGCAAAAACAGAATCACACCCGCAAGTGCTTCAATCATTCTATGCTCCAACCCTTTCTCTTAAAATTCCCATCTGTATATCCTTCTCAAGGATGTAGCAGGTAATTCGGTTCGGTTTTTCCGCAAACTGCGCAAGCAGCGTTATTGCGTATTTACCGTTGACCTTTTTTCCTGACCAAACAAATCTGCGAAGCTTCGTGCCGAGTTTACTGCAAGGGATACCGTCCTTTGCTCTCATGTAAACCTTCGTACCGGGGAGAAGAACAACAGCATCTCCCGTGGCGGGGCGGGGAAGCTTCAGCGCAACGCGCTTCGGCGTATCGTAATAAACCGCACCGACATTGTCCCCGAGAATCGATTTTCCGTATTCCCAGACAACCGTCTTTACGCCCTTTAGGCTTTTCGCAAGTCTCTCTGTAACAGCGTGACGTACGACATACGCGCCGTAGGTCTTTAAGATATCCTTGGACAGACTCTTCTCAAGACTGCGTTCTGTCGCGTAGATCAAAACGCGGAAGCCCTCAAGAACAAGTTTGCCCGCAATGATACGGAGAATTGCTTCGTTGCGTTTCACGTGGTGCAGGGCAGTATAGCGCGAATAGTGCGGAAGATCTTCAATTTGCAGCACGACGTGCAAGCCGATCTCTTCCTTGATGGCAGAGAGCTGACGAAGAAGCCAGTCTCCTTCCACCTCCGCATCCTCCTCTGTTAAGGATGCACATTGGTATACAACACCATAGGGCAGCCCAAGGACAAGCGCGGATGCGCGATGAACCGGAAAACCGACATCAATGTACGGATCTATTTTCCCCGTTCTGTCCTTTAGACTGCCCCCCTGCCCGAGACGGATCATTAAACCGTCAAGACCCCGACCCTGATATGCTTCAAGGTCGGGGCTGTCGTGGCTCGTCAGATATAGAATTTCAAGCCTCTGCTGTGGCATGAAAACGCTCAACCTTTCTTAAGAGCTCGTCGTGCCAGCCCTTATAGTGTTCGAGCAACGCCTTCGCCAAAGGCATCTTTGCTTCCTCGTATCGGTCAAGGATTCCCATCCATTCCGAAACGCCTGAAAGCCGTCTTTTTGCTTCGGACAAATGCTTCATCGCAAGCTCCTGGTCACCCATGCCCGCGGCGCGTTCTGCCCACTCATACTGCATCTGCGAGTCGCGCAAACCGTCGGTTACGGTTTTTGCGACACCACACATTAACTCCTGCTTCATGCGATCTCCTCCTTATGAAACGATATAGCCGTAAAGCCTGTCAACATCCGATGCGTCGACAGTGTAGTTGCCGACCATCGGAATATTGACGTAAGAAGAGCCTTGCCGCGCTTGTGCCATAAGCACGTCATGAAGCGCATCGATGTCCACCGTGCCATCCTCACACAATGGCTTTACCAAAGGGTGATTCATCAGAGCATCGGGGTTCTGTCGGTACGGCATCATAATCAGCGCAACGTAACCGCCGACAAGCCATTTTCGTGCGTCGGGAATTTTCCCAAGGACATCATGTTCGATGTATTTCTGAATGCCGTCAAGAATCTGTGTCGTTGTTACCTTCAAGGCCCGCCCTCCTTATTTATCTGCCACAGCTGCAGCCACAACCCGGAAGGGGATTGTAAAGTGTCTGCGCAACCGTCGTAGCGGCGGTTGTGATGTCTGCAATCTGCTTGGGATAAAACGTCGCATTGGAGTAGTTAATGATCGCGTTGTCGCCGCAGCAGCGTTCGTCGCGTTCACGACCGATCGCGGAGTACAGCTCGTTCTTGACACAGCAGATATCACTTCTGACCATGTCAAAGGAATCGGCGGTCTTCTGATTCATAACAGCCTGTCCTGCGAGAACACCACGAATCTCGCGAAGCTCCCCGTCAATATACTTGTACATTTCAAGGGACTTCTGATCACCGTAGATGTTCGCCTTCAGAAGGGCAATCTCAGAATCCTTCGCTGCGTTGGACTGCTCAAGACCAAGCTCATAGCGGTTAACATGGTGGTCCTCTCCACAAACCGGTCTCTGACCGCCGAAGATACCACCGCCGCCCAGAAGCCCGTTCAGAATACCGAGACCGACACCCGATGTGCCGATGATACCTGTGGTCAGAGCCGCGTTTGCCTTGCCGTTTGTTGCAAATTCACCCATATAGTTCACCTCTGAAAATAAGATCAGATGAACGGTGCGCACCTGTTATCTGTCAGATATAGCATAGCACACTCGGTGAAAAAGCACCATTGGCAGATTGCAGTTTATTTGCAGACACTTTTCTATGGTGTTGTCAATGATCAGTAATCAATCAGGATCGGGATCACTTCGCAATAGTCCCAAGCCCTCTGTAGTTTTTCAACCGCGCGTTTTTTATGCTTCGTTACGAAGTCTCGGCTATAGCAGAGTATCTCTGCCGCCTCCTCTTCCGTACGCCCCTCAATCAGCGTAGCGCGAAGACATTTCTCCTCGTTCGCCGTAAGGGACGCGTAGGTAAGCGCAAAATCAAGCGGTCTGTGGTACGGTGTTTTCAATGCGCGGAGAACAACCGATTTATCCACGGAGCCCTCCAATCAGCAGACCGAAGATGAGAAACAAACACGCCGTTACAACGACACGTGCCTTTCCTCGTCTGCGTTCTGCAAGAAAACACTCCGTAGCAATACGTAAGGTTTCCTCTGTTGCCTCAAAGGCTGTCATGTTTTCTCTCCTCCAAAAATACGATAAAAGCGTGAAAGCATTACGCACATCTGCTCTCGTGTGAGAGTGTCGTGCGGATGATAGTCTCCGTTCTCATCGCCGATCAGAATGCCGACACGCTTCGCCCATTCAACGGAATCCACCGCCCATGAGGAAGGCTCATCTCCAACCGACTCAAACAGAAAATTGGAATCAACATCTCCCGCGACACCCTTAACCGCCGATACACCCCATTGCCACATTTTCATGCTCGGGTATTTCTCCTTGCTCGGCACGTTATCCTTGTCGCGCCACAAAGCAAGCCACAGCGGCCACATCGACATATCGCCAAGACGATAGGTCAGGTAACTCGGATTTGTGTACACCATCGGGTCAAAACCCTCACCCTGTACGCGAGAGCAGAACGTGTGAACGATCTGTGTTAAGAGTTTCTTATCCTCGGTAAGGTATTTGTCCTCCTCTACGTCTACCGCCGCCCACAGATCAATGTAGGAGCGGTAAGGCGCAATCGCGGAGGTGAAGAAACCCGCTTCAGCCAAAGCCTCACCGACGGTCTGCGCGGTCAGGTAATGGTATACACCAATGCGTAAGCCCGCCTTGTGCGCGCCCTTGATGTTGTCCTCAAACCGACTGTCCTTGAAATCTTCATAGGTGCCTGTGACGGATCGACCTTGTGTCGCTTTTATCATGACAAAATCGATTCCGTCAGCTTTCACCTCTGCCCAGTTTACTTTCCCCTGAAACGTCGATACGTCAATACCGCGTATCATTCACTTACCTCCGGCAAGCCCGCTACGCTTGTCAGCAGGGACAGAATTCCCGCAAGCGCAGATGCGGATGCTACCATGATCCAGTTTACATCATCGAGGACAACCGCCGCACCAATCGTACCGACCGCTGTCTGTGCGATCGTTTTAATGGCGCGTACTATAGCAGCCTTCCACCAAGTTACGTTTACAATGTTCTTCATTTACCGTCATCTCCCTTCACATCCTCACGAGCATCATGCTTCGCAATCCAGATTTCGTGTCTTTGGATATCCTTGCTGTTCTTATCCACCGATCCCCAAATTTCCTTATGCTCCGCTTCAGCGGATTTCACCTCTGCCGCAACGCTGTCAATCTTCGCTTCTGCTTTCGTGATATACTGTGTCAGCTTTACAGTGATCGTGATAAACGATATAAACGCCGTAGCACAGGTGATAAAAAATACGATCGTTTCAGCCGTCACCCTTCGTCCCTCCGTTTCCAGTACCGCTCATCCGTACCGGGAACGGTGGTATTCCCGTTAATCTGTGACTCGTAAAGAACGCCGTTATAGTTAACCACGTCTCCCGTGTTATACGCATCGTGCGCTCCTGTCGGTGCAGACCACACAGGATAACCGCTGTCATCAAGGCCGATCGCATTGTAAAGCGATGTAGTAACATCAGGAGTCCACTCAGCACTACTCGTATGATCTTTACCTTTGATAACCTGATACAGCTGCGGGTCACCGACGGAGTTCACGCCGAAAGTGAAATAATCGCCTCCTTTGTAAGCTTTGCCGGGCTTCCACGCATCGAATACCGTTGCAACCTCCATCGCTTGTTCGCCCTCCAGACTTGCGGCGAATAACTGAAGCGCACGTCTGAATTGCTCTGCCATCTGTAGTTTATTCATTCTCCGTCACCCCCAACAACACGTCAAGTATTTCTTCGCTGTTTGTATCGACCTTCGGTTTATCTGCTCCAAGGACCTGTGTTTCGGTGTAGATCTTACCTGTGTCCAGAGACTTATAAAATCTCTCGCCGGATATATCTACCTCGATAAAACCTTTTACAGGTTTCAGCTTCGGATTTGTGATCATCTTTTCTCACCTCACCTTGATATACTTATACGTGTCTCCGCTGTGCTCCGGCAGGTATCTTACTGTCGGGCAATACAGCAGAACGTTTTCGCCGTCAACGTGAGCGTGACCCCGACCGATGGACGACTGACCTACGGGCAGAATATCGGGAACCTTCTCGATCGCTTCTACTCGGTAATTATCCGCTACGGTCGGATCGGAGTCCGCAGATACCCGTGCAGCGTACGCGCCCAATGTTGCGTTATAAATATATAACACCCACTCATCGGTGTTCTTATCAAACATCATACCTTCGAGTGTGGTGCTCGTTCCTCCACCAATTCCTCCGATGTTCGATACGCTTAACCGACTTACTTCGGCACTTACCAAGTTAAAGATATAAATCGTGGTGACCTTTACAGATGAGTCGTGGCCTGTTTGAAACGCATACGTGTCATTGAAAAACTCAAGACAGTTAAGGTTCTCATCGTTCGACGACGTAGTGCCGCCAGGTGCGATATTTGAATTCATGGCCCCGCCACTCCAAATTTTTATGGTTCCGCTTGAACCATCTCTCAAACGATACATCCACTTATTCTGCGGACACGCCGCAAGCTCATACGAATTATCTGTGTTCGTCTCATCTGTAAACGAATTCGACGAGATACCCGAAAAATCTGCCTTCAGGATAAACACTTTATATGAGGAGCTCTTCGATGCAAGAATGTCGTACGTCACGCCGTCATAGATCAGATCGTTTGCGTGCCACGTACTCGCGCCTGTGATCGACGTCGAAGAATACACCTGTGCCCACTCGGACAGATCATCGGAGGTGTACACATAAACCGTGTACGGAGAGGACGATGCCTCTACACCCATCACCCATCTCGCGCCGTCGTGATACACGCCGAACACGTATGAGTTCGATCCCGCAGGACTCGTTATCCGCGTGACATCCCCTGTGTACGCGTCATAAATCGCAACGGCCGTCGGACGGGACACCTTATCGCGAAGCAGCCAATACCGCTCCGATGCGGCGGGCTTTACGTACGTATACGTCGTGCCTGATACGGGGATGCTCTTAAAATCCAAGCGGTACGGCACTGCCGCCGCCAGCGTGGGGTACGATTCAGCGGTGAACGGATCACCGTTACAAAGGGCCCACACCTCCCCGAGATCGGTGCGCATCGTTTCCTTCACGTCTCCCGTTTCGTACGTATACACCGATACCCCTGTATTCGTATCACCGATACACCAATAACCGGCTGCGTTAATATACGGCGTATCTCCCGATGCACGGACACCCGTGTCTGTGTCGCCGATAAACCAATTTCCGTTATCGCCTACGTGGGGGTTTAAGCCCTCCGCACGTACGCCTGTGTCGCGGTCTACGATATACCAATTTCCGTTACGACCGATGTACGGGGCTTGACCAGGCAGCCCTCGCGCATCACCTGCATCAAGGACGTTTCCGTTGCTGTCCACCACCATCAGGTGTCCCGATGCGGCAATGTACACATCCTTCAGATCGTTGATATGCAGATTCTTCTTTACCTGTGCTACCTGTTCGGGGGTCAGGTCCTGCACGACGGTGCGCAGTACCACCGCTTCACCCTTACCGCCTGATAGGGTGATCTTATCGTTGCCGACCGCATCCTCGTAGGTGTCGGTGCGGCTTGTCATATCACTCATATACGCTTATACCTCCGTACGGATTAAATACTTCATCGCCGAGGAAGCAGTCCTCCTCGTGCTGTGTCATGCTCTCAAGGATACGCGCCTCCTCCGATACCTGCGGCTCGACATACCCCGATAGGCGTAGGAGGTATGACAGGGCTTGCGTTGAGGAGTCCACCATATCATCATGTGCGCCCGCGGGGAACACCGACCACTCATCAAGGTATTCCTCAAGCCATGGGGCTGTTTCGGGCAGGTACACGTGCCCTGATTCAATGGCGGGGGATACCGCGTGAACACGGGCTTCCTTGCCGCCCTTCGGGTTAACGGGGATGCAGAAACATTCCGACTGCAGGGTCT
>JAGBRZ010000149.1 GCA_017632155.1 Clostridia bacterium | reverse complement strand
TTCCACAACGTCAAATGCCTTTATGATATTGACGTGCACATTCGGTATGTCCCCCTCCAAGGTGGAGGCGGCGTAAGATGAGCAGTAAAGCTCGAGCGTGGGCACGCTCATATTATGCGCGTAACAGCCGTAGCGTCTGAAGAGATCGCGCTGATAGAGGTGATCCGAATGCGCGTGAGTTATAAGAAGGTATTTGATCCGGTCGCCGCGAATGCCGTGGGTGATAAAATGGTGGTAGGTGTCGGCGGGAAAGTCGATCAGCAGATCGTCGTTTATGAGCGACTGCGAGCGTGTGCGGATATTCTTGCCGCCGAGCTCTCTTGCTTCGTTGCAGTATTTACAGTTGCAAAATACAGCGGGAAAGGCCTCAGCCGCCGCAGTTCCGAGATATTTGATTTTCATTGTCTTGCTCCTTTCGGATGATGTGTTAATTATACCATATATTTTCCCCGCAAGCAATAGACTTGAGAAAAAAAGCAAAATTTTTGATATTAACTATTGTATTTGTTCTTTTTTTATTGTATAATGAAGAAAAAACATAGGAGATTATCAAAATGTATAACGAAGGGTCACTTGACGTGTTTTATAAGGGCGCGGACGATCCCGCGCTCGAGCTTGATATGAAAAAGCTTGAGGATTGCGTTGGCGAATATAAGTCGGCGGTTTCAGCGCTTGATGCATCCGATGCAACAAAAACTCTCCGCCGCGTTATTGACGCGAAGGAGGAGATGGGGAAGCTCGTTCGCCGTCTGATGGGCTTTTTCAGCCTTCGCCGTTCGGCAAATGCATCCGACACCGCGGGCGCGGTCTATATGACGAAGATTCAGGGTATGATGGCATCACTTGCAAAGGTGAACGTCGCTTACGAGAAGTTCGTCGGCGCGATCGAGGATATTGATGCCGTTATCGCGGGCGACGAGGTGCTTTCGCAGTACGGATTTTATTTTGAAGAGATCAGAAAATCGATCTCGCACACTCTCTCGGACGAAGCCGAGGAGGTTTTCGCAAAGCTGAATATCAGCGGCGGCAGAGCGTGGGGCGATCTTTTCTCTTATCTCACCGCAAACGTTGAGGTCGATTATAAGGGCGAAAAGACCACTCTCTCCGCTATCCGCGGACTTGCCGAGAGCGACGATGCGACAGTCCGCAAGGAAGCCTACGAGGCAGAGCTTGCCTGCTATAAGAAGATCCGCGATCCGATCGCGTTTGCGCTTAACAGCATCAAGTCGCAGGTAAATACCGAAGCGGAGCTTCGCGGCTATGCAGACCCGCTGGCAATGACGCTTGAAGATTCCCGTATGGAAAAGGCTACGCTTGACGCTATGCTCGAGGCGATGCGCGAATATATGCCCAAATTCCGCGAGTATCTGCGCCACAAGGCAAAGCTTCTCGGTTATGAAAACGGTCTGCCCTGGTACGAGCTTTACGCGCAGATGGGTGACGCGAGCGCGCAGACCTTTACGGTCGAGGAAGCGCATAAGTACCTCGTCGAGCATTTCGAAAGCTTTGCGCCCGACCTCGCCGAGATGGTTGACCGCGCATTCAAAGAGGATTGGATCGACTTTTATCCCCGTGCGGGCAAGGTTGGCGGCGCGTTCTGCTCGAATCTGCCCTTCTTTGGTCAGAGCCGCATACTTACCAACTTCTCGGGCAGCTTCGGATCGGTCGTAACTCTCGCGCACGAACTCGGTCACGCATACCACGGTCAGCAGATCGAGAGTCACCGTCCGCTCAACACCGGCTACACGATGCCTGTCGCGGAAACCGCATCGAACTTCAATGAGCTTATCATCGTAAACGATGCGATTTCGAAGGCGAAGGGCGGCGAGAAGATCGCGCTTATCGAAAGCCAGATTCAGGACTGTGCGCAGATTATTGTAGACATCTATTCAAGATTCCTCTTCGAGGATGAGGTCATCCGCCGCAGAAAGAATAAGTTTATGTTTGCCGACGAGCTTGAAGCGATCATGCTTGATGCGCAGAAGCAGGCATACGGCGACGGACTTGATCCCGATTATCTGCATCCCTATATGTGGTGCTGTAAGAGCCACTATTACAGCGCGGGACTCAGCTATTATAACTTCCCCTACGCATTCGGCGGACTCTTCTCGCGCGGACTTTACGCGAAGTATCTCGAGGAGGGCGAAGCATTCCTGCCGAAATACCGCGCACTCCTCAAGGCAACCACCGTCGAGAGCGTTGAAAACGTAGCAAAGATTGCGGGCATCGACCTGACAAAGCCCGAATTCTGGCGCACGAGTTTGCAGGTGATTGCGGATAGAATCGATGAGTTTATTGCGGAGACGAGTAAATAAAAGGGAAAGTTGCTAGTTGCTAGGCGCTAGTTGCTAGTTAAAGGTAAATTTTCGACAAGTCGAAAATTACAGTTCAATAATTTTGTGCGATGCTGATAAAATAAAGTGCTGCATAAAAAACAAAATGAATAAACAAAAATCTCGGATATTTTGAAGCTTGCGCTTCTCGATATCCG
>JAGBRZ010000148.1 GCA_017632155.1 Clostridia bacterium | reverse complement strand
TATTCTAATAGGAGATTATAATCCTGCATTCAAACTGCATTTTTACATTATCTCTGTTGTCTTGATTATTACAATTTTGAACTGCTTGTATGGATTTGGTCAGATAATCAAAAGCGGTGATAAGAAACGTTGTAAGGCATTGGTTTTACAGTCGATTTGTTCAGCAACGTTCCTTGGCCTTTGCATACTTGCCTGCTTTACCGCTTTTTGGAGAGATGGTAGTATTACAGTATCGCTTTTGTCTGCTATGTTAATGACTGTATTCTTCGTCCTTTTTGGAATTGCCTCGGGTGCGTTTACGGGATCCTTCCTTTTGGGAAAACGGAAACTCATTTCAGTTTGGATACCAGCAGTAGTTGCCTCGGTAATGACATTCCTGATGTACGTTGGCGAAATGACTTTACTTAACGGCCATCTGTATAGTCTGGGAGCTGGCATTATCTTTGAGGGTTTGCCCGGCATTGTCTTTGCACCGATAGATTTGTTGGTGATTCTATCGTCCGGGTGTATAACGGCATTAGTATTTGTGTTGCTTAACAAAGAACATGATTGCACCAATTCGAGACAGAAAAAATTGATCACTATTCTTTCTGTAGTTAGTGCGGTTGTAGTTTTGGGGGTAACTCTTGCCTTGTGCCTTGGCGGGACACGTGATAACAATTCATCCATTTCTGATATCGGTGGTGTGGACGGTCCCCAAACTGTTTATAGTGCCGTAATGGTGAATAACACTTCATCAGACGATCAGGAATCCTCATACGAAGTTAGTGCCTATTTGCCCGGCACCGATTTTTCATCCATCGGCCAGATCCTGTCGGAAAAGATTGAACAGGAATGGAAAACATATGATGGTATGACACAAGAACAAAGGCTTACATCGAGTAAACTGTGGGGCTTGGTAGGCATCCAGGTAGACTCGTGGGACGAATGCGAGGAAACAATCGGTTTTTCTGTTTTTAATCCCCTTGAGTCTATTGGTTGGCTGAATACAACAGGTTATTTTGGAATGGAGAGTGCTGATCCAAACAGTGAGGTGAAGCACATCCTAATCAATGCCAACACAATGCAATCGGCAACCAACCTGGATAGAGAATTGAGTGAACTCACTATTTCTTCGGGTTACAACTCGGGAAAGGTTAAGATAACGTTGTCCGCAACGCTTTGTGCAGATCCTGGTTCGTATACTACCGGAAGCGTTACTAATGGTTATGCTACTTATGAGCAGAAAACGGTAAGCAGTAATTCCGGCATCCCGGTGCTGATTGTGACCACAAACGAGTCTAACAACACCGGATACTACAACGGCGACTATTACGATCCTACTGCTTACTGGGTGAAGGATGGTGTGTTCTATACGCTACGTGCCTTTGGAGATGAAGTGGACAAGGAGGAAATCAGAGGAGTGTTAAAGCATATTCTTCAAGTGATTTGATCCAATAGAACTACGATAAAAGGCGTCGCAGATGCGGCGCCTTTTCAAATATGATATAATATTTTCAAAAATCAGTGAGACCTTTTGCGTTCTCATTCGTTTAATAAGTGAAAGGATCAAAAAAGAACCTTTCGGAAAGGAGTAAGTCAATGGATAACGGTGCAAGTAGCTACCGCCGTTTCCTTGATGGTGATGACAAAGGCTTAGCGGAAATCGTAAGGGATTACAGAGACGGTTTGATTCTTTATCTTAATGGTGTTGTAAACAACATATCCGTAGCAGAAGAATTGATGGAAGAAACCTTCTTTAAGATCATAACAAAAAAGCCACGGTTCAATGCAAAATACTCATTCAAAACCTGGCTTTATACCATCGGGCGAAATGTGGCGATTGATTACCTTAGACACAATGCAAGACAGTTGGATACATCCTTTGATGATTTGGAGAACTATATTCAGGATGAATTTAATCTGGAAAAGCTCTATATCATTGAGGAGCGAAAGATTGCCGTACATAGAGCATTAAAGAAACTGAATGCAGAATACAGGCAAGTCCTTTGGCTGCTCTATTTTGATGGTATGACCAATTCCGATGCTGCAATCGTTATGAAAAAGAATGCCCGTCAGATGAAGAACCTCGTTTACCGTGCTAAAAGCGCTTTGAAATCAGAACTTGACAAGGAGGGCTTTGTTTATGAAGAATTATGATGAATTAACAAACGATTTGCTCGAACGCAGAGACCGTTACGTTGCAGATCAAAAGAAGAAAAGAAAAAGAGTGATGAGTGTTGCAACCTCACTGTGCTGCTTCTGCCTTGTGGCGTTGCTCGGCTTCGGTATGTGGCAGGGCGGTATGTTTGATGCTAAACCACCTATCACGTTAGATGATTCTATCAATATCGGAGACAAGGATTATATTAATCCCGATGAACTCGATAACAGCCAGACCTCGACTCCCGGAAATAATGACAGTCAAGGTAATACTCAAACAGGTACGGAACAGAAATTCGATCCTGCAGAAATTATCTGGACAATAAATAGGGTTGAAGGTCAAGTCAGTGCGGCTCCGCTCAATTATAGCACTGATAAGTATTACAGTGAAAGAAAGTCACTTACCGACATTGCTGCGTATCTTGGAAGGGATCTGTCGAAGCTTGAAGTTATTACGTCGCATGGTTTTGAATTTTTAGGAAGATACGAAACGGATTTCTATTATGAGTTAAATGGAGATGTAGCTTATGACAGTTGCGTTTTTGGTTATACAAAAGATGAAAAGCAGATAACGATCAGGGTAAGCAAAATTGGTGTTCCGTATGATTGCATGTATATGCTGAACAATCCAACTGTATCTAACATAAATGGCGTTGAGGTAACGGTCGGGGGCGTTTACAAGGCCGATAATTCCGGCGAGATTGAACTTATATTTGCTGATTTTTCTCATGGCGGACTCCAATACAGATTGACCATTGAGAATGTGCCTTCTGATGACTATATGTATCTTAACAGTATTATCGGCGAACTGACGAAGTAAATTCAATAGTAAAGGCGTCGCAGAAATGCGGCGTCTTGCTTTTGTGACTAATATGTCACTATCGTTGTTTTATTCGCTAATTTGTGTTATAATATTATACTGGTATAAAAGGAAGTGAGATTATGACAAAGATTCTTTTGGTCGAGGATGATAAAGCTATTGTTTCAAACTTGACCGAATTTTTGAATAACGAAGGTTATATTGTGAAGAGCGTGTCCGGGCAGACGGCTGCTATGAAGTTGCTCGCAGAAGAAAAGGTTGATCTTGTGCTGTTGGATGTATCCTTGGCTGAAGGTAATGGTTTTGCAACTTGTAAGGCAATTAAAGCAGAGTATGATATTCCTGTCATTTTCCTCACTGCATCCGGAGATGAATACAGCACCGTGACCGGCTTTGACCTTGGAGCTGATGATTACATTCCGAAGCCATTCCGTCCGAGAGAGCTGGTTTCACGTATAAAGAACGTTCTCAGACTGACCGGTAATACCGGCAAGACGGTAAAGCTCGGTGATGTGGTTGTTGATACTGAAAAAGGAACCGCAATGAAGAACAAAAGAGCTCTGTTCCTCTCTGCTCTGGAATATCGGCTTCTGCTTGTTTTTATAAATAACCGAGGTATCGTCCTTACTCGAAATCAGCTTCTTGACGCCATTTGGGATGTAGCCGGAGAGTATGTTAACGATAATACGCTGACGGTATATATCAAGCGTTTGCGTGAGAAGATTGAAGATGATCCGGCAAATCCGCAAATCATTCTGACGGTACGCGGCATCGGATACAAGGTGGAAGTATGAGTAAACTATTAAAAAACAAAGAGGTACGAAGAACGGTGTTTTGGCAGGTTGTTGTTTCTGTAATTGCCTGTGCAGTATGCTATTACATAGATATACGCGCAGGTCAGATTACAACAGCGCTTTCCTTACTCCTCATACTGATTTACTATATCAGCACATATAAGAGATATCGCAGAATCGCCTCCCTTGCAGGAGATATCAACAAGGTTTTACATGGAGACAACACTATTTCTCTTGAGAATTATTCTGAAGGAGAATTGGGCATTCTCCACAGCGAGATATATAAGATGACCATTCGCCTGCGCGAACAACAACAGAAACTTGTCAGCGACAAGATATATCTTGCAGATTCCATTGCTGATATATCCCATCAAATACGCACGCCATTGACATCTATCAATCTGTTGGTACACCTCCTTTCTGAACCAAATCTGACAGATGAGCGCAGACACCAATTGACCCATGAATTATATGGGCTACTTTCCCGTATTGATTGGCTAATTACCACCTTACTGAAGATCTCTAAACTGGATGCCGGCACAGTACAATTCAAGCAAGAACAGGTCGGTATGGAGAATTTGATTAGAAAATCCTGTGCGCCGCTTTTGGTGCCTATCGAACTCCGTGGTCAGGAGCTTGCAATCAATGCCACTGGAGACTTCACTTGTGATGTTGCCTGGACCAGTGAAGCTATCGGTAATATTGTAAAGAACTGTATGGAACATACGCCTGAAGGCGGAAGGATTGAAATCGAAACCAACGATAATGCCCTATATACCGAGATTTTGATTAAAGATAACGGTACCGGCATTTCTCAAGAGGATATGCCACATATCTTTGAAAGGTTTTATAAGGGCAAGGACTCGGATGATAAGAGTTTCGGCGTTGGTCTTGCTCTTGCGCGAATGATAATTACAAGTCAAAAAGGCACTGTTAAGGCCGAGAACCGGAAGCCCACGGGCGTGATGTTCTCCATCCGCTTTTAT
>JAGBRZ010000147.1 GCA_017632155.1 Clostridia bacterium | reverse complement strand
GCGCATAATTGGGTGCGAGAGCGATATGCAGTGCTCGCGCGCAAATGATTGGTGCCGCTTTGCGACACCAAGAGGTTCAGCATCAATTCAGTTCAAGCAAAATAGGGGATAGCCTGAAGGCTATCCCCTATTTTGGTCGAGATGACAGGATTCTGAACCTATATTTGCGCGCATAATTGGGTGCGAGAGCGATATGCAGTGCTCGCGCGCAAATGATTGGTGCCGCTTCGCGACACCAAGAGGTTCAGCATCAATTCAGTTCAAGCAAAATAGGGGATAGCCTGAAGGCTATCCCCTATTTTGGTCGAGATGACAGGATTCGAACCTGCGACTTCTACGTCCCGAACGTAGCGCTCTACCAAACTGAGCCACATCTCGTTGATTTTTAGTAAAATACTGTTATTTTTAATTTATCAGCACTATATTATATCATACGCGGCGGGGTTTGTCAAGGGATTTTTGCAAAAAGAGCAAGTTTTAGTGCATTATCATTTATCTCTTTGCGAAAAATATTGACAATTGCTATGCACAATGATATAATAGTATCATAAAACATTTCATTGAAAGTGAGGTAAATGATATGCCCGGTCCCGGTGGAGGTTCAAGAGGTGGCGGTGGCGGCTTTGGAGGCGGCTCCCGCGGAGGAGGATTTGGCGGCGGAGGCTTCGGTGGCGGTTCGCGCCCCGGCGGCAGCTTTGGTGGTCCGCGTCCCGGAGGCTTTGGAACTCCCCATCATCACCCGCATCATCACCATCACCATCACGGTCCCTATTTTGGTTGGGGATTCGGTCCGCGCCGTTATTACGGCGGTGGCGGTGGGGGATGCCTTGGCGCGATGATGGCGCCCGTGATCATCATTATATTCTTTGCCTTTGCGTTAATTTATATGCTTCTGCCCACGAACAACGTGAAGGTTCACCCCGATGATTTCGGTCAAAATTACAACGAAGCCGCGTTTCAGCGCGCCGCCGATGCGAAATATTCGCAGTTCTTCGACCACGGCGCGACCTACGAGGACAACATTCTGCTCTACTTCCTCGTCGAAGAGGAATGCGAGGACATTTACTTCATTGCGTGGGTCGGCGACAACATTGCCTACGAAGTTTCCGAGCATTTCGGCAACAATTACACCACGCTCGGTCAGCTCGTCAGCTCGCACGTGGCGAATTACTACGCCTACTCGCTCGATGCCAACCTCGCGTCGCTGATGGGAGAGATGGAAAAGGTGATCGTTGCGGAGGGGCTTTCCTCGTCCTTCAACGTCGAGCCGAGCAAGGCAACGCAGCCGAACGAATCGAAGCTTGTTGACCTGACGGGTTCGGGAGAGCCGCAGCTGACAGCCGCAACGGTCAATGCCGCGCTCGAGTCCTTCACAGAGGCGACGGGCATCCGCACCGTCATCTGCGTTGACTATATCGAAAACGTCTTCCCCACCCCGCAGCGCGCATCGCGCGGCATTTCGGGCAGCGCGATATTTATGATCGTTGCCATCGGAATCCTTGTTGTTGCCGTTGTTATCAGCGTGAAGTCGAACAATAGCGGAAAGAAAAAAGACTGATTAATAATCCCCATTCGCCTTGCGGCGAATGGGGATGTTTTTTCTCCTGAATCAGTATTTCAATCTATCATAAATCCCAAGCTCTTCATACGAAAACGCAACGTGCCCGTCGATGAGTCTGCGGTCGAGATAGCACAGATCGGACGAAAGATTTCCGCGGTAGCCTTCGATCGGAGGCTGATTTGAAAGAATAAATCTGCCCTCGCTGTCGGAGGCGTAGAAGATGAAGCCGTAATCGGTGTTGCCGTCATTGAGCGCCCACAGCTCCTCTTTAGTGCATTTGACAAGGAAATCCATAGTGCCGTTGATCGCACCTATCGAAGAATTCGAGGTCTTTATTACCTGCAGATGATAGCGCCATTCCTCGGTGCTCGGGTCACCGCAAAGCTCAATGCCGAAACCCTCGAGATATTCCGCGGCGTCGGGCTTTTGCTCATAAGGAGCGATCTCACACAAAAACGCCGCTCGTGCCTTGTAATATGCCTCCTGATACTCAAAATGCATTTTTGAAACTTTTACGTAGTTTTCTTCTTTAAGAGCTTCCTCCGGAGTCATACCGGCGTAAAGATTTGCCGAAAGTATCTCCCACGAAGCATAGCTGGGATAGGTCGAATTGTTCTCGCAGTATGCCTGATACTCAAAGGAGGAAAGATATTCCCCAACGGTCTTGCCGTTGTAAACGAACGACATAAGATCCTCCTTTGACCATCCCTTCGGAGTTCCCGACGAGTTTTTGGAAGCCGTCACGCCCACGATAAAATACATTTCCTCGCCGTCCTCGGCGGTGTTGGCGAGATATGCGGCAAGAGGCGTGAGCTGAAGTGAACCCACGGGCGGAATATCGGGAGCTCCGGTGTATATGTTACGGTATGCCCCGGGGTCTACGCACCATCCGTCATTGTTTGAATTGAATAATCTTCCCTCAGGCAGAGGCTCCGTTATATTATCGGTAGTAACCGATTCAAGAGAGGACGGCGATTCTGTATCGGTGGTAGTAACGGTTTCATCATATGACGTTGTTCCTATATCAGTAGTTTCAATGTGGGAAAAATCTATCGGAGAGCATGATACAAATATGAGAAGGAAAAATATTAATAAAAAAAATGTTATAACATGTACAGTCTTCATTTATCCCTCCTTATGTTGCGGGTTCAACATTAGTTGCTACAGAATAAAAAACTGTACTTGTAGTTGCATATACCGGAACGATTTTGATTGTAAAATATCCTCCTGTACCAGAGTTGAATTCGACTATTTCCAAATTATTTGATGTGTTGGAATATGTAATCGGAGCAATTTCGTCCTGTTTTCTAATGTATATTGCGTAATCAACTATATCTCCTTGAACTGTCGATTCTTCAAAACTATGATCAATCGATGATATGGTGACAGGTTGCACATAAGCGAATGCTAATCTAATATCGCAATTCGGGGCGAAATAGATTGTATCTTCATTAATCGAATTACTGATGGTGTTATTATAGTATTTTTCTTGTATGCCGTTATAAAGAAAACGGTAGACATCCAATAAACCCGCTCCAACTTGCATAAAAGAAGCTCTAGATTCCGTTCTATCGGAAGTACAGTATTTGTGTGGCGATGATTGGTTAACACTTGCTGCAAGCAAAGCTTTAATAGTTTCCGAATACATTCTTAATGATGTGTCAGTCTCAAGTAATAGAGCGATGCTTCCGGTCATTAATGCTGTTGAACCGGATGTATCTCCACAAGAAGTGCTAATATCCGGTTTAAATGGTGCAACAGAAGTATTATTAAAATGTGCGATGCCTAACTCATCGTCAGAATACGTTAGGGTGGTTTTGCAATTTAAGGAACCAACAGTAATAACATTATATGCCATTTGCATATCTCTACACCCTTGAAGTTCATTGGGTACATCGTTATTGCCAGCCGCAGTAACAAAGATTACTGCGTGATGGTAAGAAATATGATCAAACCATTTGGAATACATAGTATAAGTATTTGCTTCAATGCCTGCTGATATTGAAGCACTTATAATCATTACTTCCTGATCTAAGAGCCATTCTACACATTCCACTACTCCGCCTGCGGGTGGATTCCCAGCAAAAAATAATGTTGATCCGGGGGCAATAGTATTAATAATATTGGCACAATAGCTAGCATGTGATGATTTATAGGAACCATACATATGACTAGGAATGTACGGAATTGAATATCCAGCGAGTTCAGTTTCGTTAGGAATTCCTTCATCAACGATACCAATAACTACACCACTGCCATCGACATCAAAGGCTTGTTTAGCTTCGTTAATTCTGCAAATTTGCAGATCAATATTAAAATCGTTGCCATTGTCACTGGTTGATTCTGCTTTGACATCTCTTGAATAAGTATCAATGTAAGTAACTTTATCTGTCAAAGCCAAACGATTGATTTCTGATTTTGTTAAAGAAGCAATTATTAGCGGAGAATAACGGCTACGATAGATGATGTTAGATGATATTGAAAGGTCCTCGGCAATTTTTTGGTTGTGTTGATTGTATAAACTTTTGTAAAGATTTCTTGAGTTGGCAATAGTATTGTTAATTTGATCTGATGTTGGTTTCGAGGAAAAACTCTCTTTAGACACTGTTAATGAATCCAATCGAGTTACTTGTTGCGATTCAAATGCTGTCGCCACTTCCTCATCGGATAAATCATTAAGAAAAATTCCAACCTCAATTTGTTCATTAATACCTGTAAAATTACAAACCTTGCGTAATTCTTCGCTAGTTTTAGCATTGACGGTTAACTGTAAAGAACTGCCTAAGACGGATAGCGGCGAAATCGATAGCATTGCAGTAATCAATATAACTGCAACAGAAACTTTAAAGAAACGATGTGTGTTCATAGATAACCTCCATATTACAAATAATAATTTGACCAACTTTTCAATGATAGTAACGCTTCTGCCGAACTACCGCTTTGAAAAACTTTGTCATAAGCATTATACCATAAATTTAACCATTTGTCAATATACTATTTTGAAAAAAGTATTTACATAATAACTTTTTTGTGATATAATAAATGCAAAGGAGGGGTGGCTTTGCATTGGAAGGACAGTATTTATGAAAACGTGCGGCTCGGTATTGTTGAATTGTTGATCTTGCATATGCTTTCGGAGCGCGATATGTACGGCTACGAGATCAAGGAGGAGCTTGCCCGGCGCACGGATAACGCTTTTCAGGTAAAAGAAGGCTCGCTTTACGGCCCGCTATACCGTATGCAATCGAGAGAATTGATTTCCTCGCACAAGGAAATGGTAGTAAACAAGCGATTCAGAATGTATTACTCCATAAGCGAATACGGAAAAGAATATCTTGAATACGGAAAAGAGCAAATGAAAATAGTTTTTGCCGGTGTTGAGTCGCTGTTAAACTGGAAAGGAGCGAACGATGAACAAAACGGATAAAAAGACAGTCAAGCTTTATCTTTCTCGGATTACGGATGAATTGACGGGATGTTCTTGGTCGATCAAAAAGGTTTTTGCGAACGATATGAGAAGCAAGATCACCGACCGTTTTGAAGAAAAAGAAATTTCATACGATTCGCTATGCGCGGAATTCGGTACTCCCGAAGAAATTGCAGCAAGCTTTTATGACAGAGATGATTATAGCGCGCTTTTGAAAAAATCGAAGCTGGTGAATCTGATTCTGACGGTTTCGGTTGTCGTTCTTATTGCAATTATTACCCTTTTATCGTTTTACATTGCCCACTTGTGGTCTATGGTAGGTGGAGAGATTACCGTAGATAGTCCCGGTATTACCGTAATAAAATAGGAGTAAAATATGAAAAAAATCAGTTGTATATTATTGGCATTCGTTTTTGTTATGACTTTGTTTGTGGCGCCGATCAATGCTGAAACGATCAATGAAAAGCAAAGTTTCGAATCTACTGTTATAGAATATGAAGATGGCAGTTATCTAACAATATTTGTTCCAGAATTCACTATGGTTAATTCAATGCGCTCAACCGCAACAACAATATTAGCAGAACAACCTGCAAGATTCACCAATTCTTCTGGTGAGATTGAATGGGAATACACATTAACTGCCACATTTAGCTATGTATACGGTAGTTCCGCTACTTGTACCAATGCAAGCTATGATTATACCATATATGAAAATTCTTGGGAATTTTCCAACGGCTCGTCATCCCGCTCGGGAGCGACAGCATACGGATACGGTACATTTAAAAATAAATTCTTATTTGTCACTACAAAAACCATTAACGTTGATCTTTCTATGACTTGTGATATATACGGAAATGTTTCGTAATGATATCAATGCCTCCGCATTTCGGGGGCATTCTTTTTGTTTGTAAGAAAAATATTAGAAATTCATCAAACAAATTTGCATAAAACACTTGACAAACGGCAAACTACATAGTACAATATATAGTAGATAATTCGACGCGATATCCCCAAATGTGGGGTTTTTCGTCTTTCCTATAAATTTCGTTTTGAGGGAGATAAAAATGTCATATAACAGACGTACACTCTCTCCCGATTCGCCCTTTGCCATCCTCGCGGCGCTCCTCTTTTTTGCCGCGGCGGCTGTAAGGACGGTTGGGTTCATTCTCTCATACAGCGGCGAATTTTTGCTTTTTGACCTCGTCATTGAGCTTCTTGTGCCCGCGGTATGCTGCGTCATCTTCGGCGCGATGCTTCTTTCAAGAAAAAAGAGCCTCATTCCCACGGTTTTCCCCATTGTGGGCGGTTCGCTTTATATAATTTTCCGCGCCGTCGGCCTTGAGCTTTGGCAGACGGTCACACTCGTATCGATTTACGCCGTTTTCACCGTAGTTTATATTCTGACTGTGACGGGCATACTCAACACCCGACGCGTGCTGATGCTTTTCTGCGTTGGAGCCGCTGTGCTTTGTGTGGTGCACGGATCGAGCGTGATAAACGGTGCAAATTCGGTTCTCGGAATTCTTTCGATCATATTTGTCCTCGCCGCCGTTTTCTTTGAGTCGGTTGGTATGAGAAGAGGAAGACAGTATTAAATAGACTTTCAGCCGCATCCGAAACGGATGCGGCTGAAGTTTTGTTTGTGCTTTCGCGCGGGGCGCGAGTTAAGATCCACCTTCGGCGGAGTTAAGGTCACGGCGTTGCCGTGAGTTAAGTGCACCCGAACGGAGCGAGTGCGAAATATTTCGTCCGGGACTCTGAACCCCCAGTTCGCGCATAATTGGGCGTGATAATTTTATTTGGCAATAGCGCGAACAGTGATGTGGTTTCGCCTGCGAAACCACATCGGGGTTCCGAGTTATCGAACGGGGTGGCATAACAAAAGCCCACAGCTTTGCTGTGGGCTTTTGTTATGGCGCGCCGTGAGGGACTCGAACCCCCGGCCTTTTGGTTCGTAGCCAAACACTCTATCCGGCTGAGCTAACGGCGCATTTCGTTATATCTCGTATAACGCCTAAATATTATAGCATAAATTATTCTGTTTGTCAAGTGTTTCTTGAAAAAATATTCAACTTTTTTTAAAATAATATAAAATCGCATATTTGTCGGTTTTTTGTTGCAAATAAATGCATTTTATGCTATAATAAAACCAACGAATGAAAGGACGGTATTTCTTATGAAAAAGTTCATTTCTTTAATTCTTGCAATATTGCTTACATTTTCGGCGGTTGCTTGCTCGGGCGGCGGCGCGGAGAATGTCACGACGGTTGCCGATGGCACCACCGACATTCCCGAAACCGAAGCCGCGACAGATCCCGCGCCGGAAACTACCGAACAGATTCAGGAGGACAAAACTTTGAACATTCTTTTCCTCGGCAACAGCCTGATGTACTACAACGATATGCCCGACCTTTTCGCGCGGATCGCGACCGCGAACGGCAAAAAGGTCAACGTCAAATCCGTAACCAAGGGAAGTGCTACCATCTCGGATTTCACCGACGAGCGCACCGAGGTCGGCAAGCAGGCGATTCCGCTGCTCAAAAACAATCCGTGGGATCTTGTCATCATCGAGCCCTCACGCCGCATTTCTCCCTATGAAAACACGGTAAAAGAGGCTGAGCTTGCATCCGCAAAGAAGATTCAGGAGCTCGCGAAAGCCGCGGGCGGCGACGTGCTTCTCTACTCCGTTTGGGGTAACAACAACGGAAACGTTGTTGAATACAAGGCGCAGAATCCGACAAGTATGACCGAGGTTGCGACTCACCTGATGGGCAGAAAGCCGCACACGGCGTTCATGCACGAGGTCAACCTTGAATTTGCGGCATCGCTCGGCGTCAAGGTTGCGCTTGCGGGTTATGCTTTTGAAAACTGCATCGCAAAGTATCCCGAATTTAATCTTTATCATTCCGATGAGCGTCACCCCTCGCCAATCGGCTCATATCTCGCCGCGGCAGTCATTTACACCACAGTTTTCGGTGAAAAAGCGGAGATGATCCCGTATACTATATCTGCCGCGCCCGCAGCGGGTGTGCTTGAAGGCATCGCAAGCGACACCGTTCTTGGCGGGCTTGTGCCCGACCTTACGGAGGAATCCGCCGACAAGCCCTTCAACCTTCTGATCGTCGGCTCGAATCTGATGGACGATTACTCCTGCGCGAGTGTTTTCGGCAAGCTTGTCAAGGAAGCGGACGGCAGAACCGTCATTTCGCAGTACGTTCGCAGCTCGACTTTCGTTATGAACGATCTTGTGAATGCAAACAACGATCTCGGACTTCGCGCGGCACTTGAAGGAAATGACTGGGATGCCATTGTCATCCAGATCACACGCCGTATCACCAAATCCGCCACCGACGTTCAGGAAAGCGAGCTTGCCGCGCTTCGCGCCGTTATGCCTCTGTTCAAGGCGGAAACAGATAACATTTTCCTCTTCACGCTTAACAGCAAATCGAAGCCCGGCATCTTCACAACAGCGGGCGGCGACCCCGGATATACCGATTCGGGCAAGAAGGAAACATATTCCGCGGCAGAAGGAAGCGCATACTTCAAGGAACTTGCCGACAAGTGGGCGGCTGAATTCGGAATCGGCGTTATCAACTACGGCGAGGCTTACCACGAATACAAGGACCCCGAAAAGATCGGCCTTGGCTACCTTCAGGCGGCTATGATCTATAGCTCCGTCTTCGACAAGGAGCTTCCCGAAACCGCAGAAACCAACGGAAACTCCGCCGCAACCGCAAAATCTCTGCGCGAGATCGCGAAGAAGTATTGCGGAAATTGAACAAACAAAAGGAATTATTTTTAATGAAAAAATTCATCTCTTTAATTTTCGCGATTCTGCTTATTTTTGGCGCAGTTTCGTGTGTCGGCGGGGGTGAGGTTCCCGTTGAAACTACCGCAGGGGCAATCGAAACCCTGCCAGAAACCGAACCCGTACCCACTACAGTCGGTCTTTTGAATGAAAACGGCGAAGCGCTCTATCGCATTGTTCGTCCCGATGAGGGAAGTGACGGTATGAAACAGCTCGGCATTGATCTGAAAAAAGCTCTCAAGGAATTGACGGGCGGCGATTTTTCGATTACAACCGATTTTCTTATGCCGAATGAGGATGTTGGCGAGATCTGCGAGATCCTGATCGGCGCGACCAACCGCCCCGAAAGTGTGGAAGCTTGCACGGGACTTACCGCCGACGAATACCTCATCCGCGTTATTGGGTCAAAGATCGTTATTGCGGGTGGAAGCGACCTGATGACGGCGCGCGCCGTTGAGGCGTTTTTAGCGATGCTGAGTGCAGAAAACGGATTCGTTTTGGATAAAAATACAGATATCAAGCAAAAGATCGAGCGCGGCGCATATCTTGTTGCGCTGACCAATCAAGGCAACTCGCATCTTGAGGTTTACGATATTTCCGAAGGCAAGCTTGACGATGGTTCGCTTGTTTGGTCCTACAAGATGCCCTATTATAACATTGCGGGTACGAAATTCCGCCACTCGGAGAAATACGGCGACGTTGCGCTTGCCGTTTGCGGCAACAGCTACGGCTGCATGATCTCCTACCCCGAGGGCAAGCTTTTGTGGCGCACCGAGGGAGCGGCAAGCAATCCGCACAGCATTGAGCTTATGCCGAACGGCGTGATCGCAATCGCATCGAGCTCGGGCGGCGAGGTTCGATTCTTTACCACCGACAAAAATCTTTCAAGAACCGCCTCCGCAAGCGTTGTGCTTGAGGATGCACACGGAGTTCTTTGGGATGAAGAGCTTCAGGTCCTTTGGGCGATCGGAAGAACCACTTTGACCGCATATCGGGTAACTCTTGACGGCAGCAAGGTAACGGTCACAGAGGACACGACTCTCCGCGCGACGATCCCGAGCGATTGGTCGCACGATCTTGCGCCCGTTTACGGCAATAAGGACGCTCTTTGGGTCACCACGGGCTCGCACGTTTATCAGTTTGATAAGAACACCAAGACCTTCCGAACCGACTACGCAGGTCACGAAATTCTCGACCGCGCAAACATTAAGGGCGTCGGTAATTTCGATGACGGAAGCTTCGTTTTCATTTATCCCGACGGCGCGTTTAAGACCTGGACAAGTCAAACTGCAGTCTTTTTTAAAGGCGGCAAAGAGCTGACTATTACTTCAACAAGCGGTCATTTTTATAAGATACGCGTGTGGGATACGAAATATCAATAATATATTAAACCAAAGAATCCGCCTGATCTTCAGGCGGATTCTTTCTTTATTGATCACTTTTTTTCCGTGATCGCGACTTCGTAAACGATTCCTCCTGTCCAAGAGGAATTATTATAGACGATATAGAACAAATCACCGACGTGGCTGATGTTCTCAGGCTCGCCCTTGGTCACGGGTAGGTCAACTTGGCGGATATACTCGCCCTTTTTGTTGTAGATCGCAATGCAGTTAGTGTTGTAAAGAACGAAGTAGATGTAATTTTCATCGGCATCCATTCCCTGCTTGGTAAATCCGTTTTCATAGCCGTGGATCTGCGAACCATACCCTTTAAGCTTGCTGTCATAGCGTACAAAATTGTAGCTGCCCGAAATTCCAACCCAATAGCAATCCTCAAATTCGTCATATTCGATAGAGTAGATACTGTGTCTGATCGTTTTTGTTTCCTTATATGCCATTGTTTCTGCATCGAAGATCGAAATCAGCTGATTTCTGGGAGAGTTATGGCAGGCAAGTATTTCCTTTGTTTTGGGATTATAGGTCAGATCGTTTGCGTGATCAATCATAATTCCCTCGTATTTCGCAACCACCTTTCCCGTGACGAGTTCGGTTTTGACGATTGTTGTCACCGCGCCGCTTGATGCACCGTCATTGAGGCAGGTGTAAAGATACTCACCGTCTGTGCACGCCCCTTGAATGATGCGGCAATTTATGCCGTTTGCATCAGTGTGAGTTTTGATGGTATAGAGCTCCTTCATCGAAACCGCCAGCTCGTTGCCCGGCTCAAAGATCGGAAGTGTCAGTGTTTCTATTTCCGCACGGTGCTTGAAGCCGCACGGAACGGTCATTTCGTTGTTTTTCATAAAATTCTCTTCCAAAAAGTTTAGCGCCGCATCGTACATAGCCGCGTTCGTCGCAACTATGACAAGTCTTTTTTCGTGCGCTTCGATCACAAATGATGCCTCCTCGCGATTGAGAGATGAGATAAACTCGGTTGCTCCCGCGCTTTCGGGCTCCTTGGTGGAGCCAATGAGTATCTGATACTCGGGCTCAGTTCCCGGCTTTCGCTTGCCATCGGTGTCAAGCCTCAGGGAAATGCCGTATTTATCTTTGATACTGTTGCGAAGCTGCTGCATAGCGGATATAACATCATCCTTGCTTGATTCGGGTCGGACTATAACATATTCGCTTTCACCGCCCTGAACAATATGAAGATCAAGATCAACCGCCTCAACGGTGCTCTCCTGTATCATTTCCGTGGTTTCGGGAACGGTTTCCTCCCCATCGCCATTACAAGCAACGAGGGAAAAAGTCATAATAAGCGAAAAAATGAATGTGAAAATGCATTTTAACTTCATTTGTAATACCTCAATATCATTTCTTTTTTTGATTTTTCTTCTTTTTCCTTACTGAGTACCCAAACGTCCCTATCGTTTTTCCGAGTTCAAAATACTCTCCATGGGCAAATGCGGAAAGGTTTGCCTTGCCGAGGTGGAGGCTTCCCTTCTCGTCGATCAGCGACTCGTCAACTCCCGTTGCGACAATGTCGGCGATGAACATATCGTGCGAGCCCTGCGGAATGATCTCGCGGAGCTTGCATTCGAGAGTCAGCGGCGACTCGGCGATGGCGGGCGCGGAGATCTTGAAGCATTTTTCGGGCGTAAGCTTGCATTTTTCGAACTTATCGACCTTTCTTCCCGTCAGCACACCGCAGGTATCGGCGGCGCGGACGAGGCTTACGGGCACGAGATTGACGCAGAATTCGCCCGTTTCCTTTATGATCTCGTACGAATGGCGCGAGGGGCGCACAGAGATATAGAGCGCGGGCGGATGTGTCGAGATGATGCCGCACCAAGCGATGGTGATAGCGTTCGGCTTTTCGCCCTCGCGGGCAGAGGTTACTATTACAGCAGGCAGAGGCGCGAGAAGTGCGCCGCCTTTCCATTCTTGTTTGGACATTTTTAGCTCCTATTCTGTCGCGCTTCGCGCGAATGATAATCTGCCTTCGGCAGAATGATGATCTCGCTTCGCGAGAATGATGGTGTATTTGCCTGCGGCAAATGTCGACTCTGCCTCGGCGGCTAAACACCGCCGTTTTCTTTCAGAAAACCGACAGAGCCGTTGCTGCGGCAATATGAAGGTAAATTTCCGCCGTTGCGGAAATTATCCAATTATAATAAAACAATAGACAACAGCAGCGGAAAGTTTTTGGAAGAT
>JAGBRZ010000146.1 GCA_017632155.1 Clostridia bacterium | reverse complement strand
TCACCACCAAAAAGGCGCTCACGATAGCGTAATACTTGCCAAAGCCCTTATCAATATAAACGCTGACCTTTTTATACTTTGGAAGTATAATAATGTAAAGTAATATTTGCAAAACCGCCATAATCAACACCATGAATACGATTTTTGCAGCAATGTGCATTTCCTGTTCAACTATAAAGGAAGCGAACGCACCGAAGGCAGTATAAATGCTGGCGTAGCTGATAAACAAAAAACCTTTCTCAATCGGCTTGCCTTTGGTTGAAATAAAGAACAATGCGGCGTTGAGGAGTAACATTAGGGTATAGTTGAGCTTGGTAGTTGTGGGAGGCAATATCAAGAACACCACTCCGTAAACCGACCATATCAGCGCAGTGACAAGCTTATTATATCTCGGCTTTGCGAAGAAGAGAGACATTCCGACGTGAGAAAGCAAAGACAATATCAGCAAAAATAATGTAAGAGCATCCATTTCATCACCTCATTCCCAAATAGTCCATATAGGCGTTTTTGAATGCGGGTAAAATTCGTCTTGGAACAGCAAGGCACTTACCCGTTGTCATTTCTACCGTATCCGACAGTATTTTTTCAATCTGCTCAAGATTGATTATGTATGTTTTTCCGCAAAGGTAGAACTGACCGAAGGGAGATAACTTCTCCCAAAGCTCTGCCTGCGAGATACGCACCGATGTAGGTTCTTCATCCACGAAGCATATTGTTTGGTTGTGGTTTGAGGACTCACAATAAACGATCTTGGAGATCGAAATATTATGATATCCGTTTACTGTTTTCATCAGTACAGTTTTCGGCTTGTCTTGATTGATGCTGTGCATCGCCTTGTCCATCGCCGCAAAAAAGTCATCCTTGGTATAAGGCTTCAAGAGATAATGAGTAGCACCAACGCCAAACGCTTCCACAGCGTGATCGCGCGAGGATGTCAGAAATATCACGGGGCTTTCGTCGTTTCTTCTGCGAAGCTCTGTTGCGACACTCACGCCCGTCAAGCCGGGCATATAAACGTCGAGGAGATAGACGTCATATTTCTCTCCCTTGTCAAGCTTATCTAAAAAGTCAGAAGGATTCTCAAACTGCTCCACCGAAAAGTGAATATTCCGCAGAAGTGCATATTCCGAAAGGAGCGCTGCAGACTCATCCAAGTATTTTTTCTCGTCATCGCATACTGCAATTCGTATCATACTGTGTCCTCCTTTTGTTCGACGATTTCCATAATCTCGTCACCATTACAGCCGACTACCTCGCAGATCTTCACGAGGACTTCGGTATTTACATTTTCATTTTTGCCAAGCTTGGCATGTTGTTTTGTTAAAATTTCTGCTTTGAGTCGCATCTACGCTCGCTCCCTTGCAAGCAATCCCGCAGACTCACTTCCGCTTGATTATAACATAAATCGAGAGAAGTTGCAAGAGGTTTGTTTCGATTTAGAAACATAAGATGTCTAAAAAGAAATCCGTTTTTCGACGGACGTTTTCTTTGACTATTAGCCTTTAGCGAGCAAGTGCTTGATTATGCTTGGATTATGTGATATAATGGCAGAGTTATACTCTACCGACGGTTGTTTTCTCCCAACTAAACCACCGGTAGGTGTACTTTTGTTGTGATATTGGTTATACTGTATGCGAAAGGAGAGCGAATATGGATCAAATTAAGATAGGAAAATTTATTGCCGAATG
>JAGBRZ010000145.1 GCA_017632155.1 Clostridia bacterium | reverse complement strand
TCCGTTCCTCTTGTCGTGGACGGCGAAGCGGTCGATAAGGGCTTGCCGGATATTCGCATCCGTCGCTTTCGGCGAATGACAGATGTGCAGTTTTTCTTCCATGCGGTATATGCGCGTCACGGAGCCCTTAAACGCTTCGTAAAAGCGCCCGATCCACACGCACGTTTCAAAGACGGTTTCGCCGACCGACATTCCGTATGATCGTATCATCTCGATCGCCATTTCGTCTTGTTCTTCACTCTGCCGCAGAATATCCATAAGTTGATCGTTCAGCACTTTGCCAAACGCTTTGGGCTTGTAGCCGTCGAATATGACGTAGCCCGAGTATTCGTTGCCGGGGTCTACTGCGATGATCAAGCGCGTCACCCTCTCTCCAAGAAGTATTTGCACCGACCGTAGTAAATGCACTTTCCGCTGACAAGACACTTTGCCGTATCAGCTTCAAGCCATTGACACCGCACGCAGTCATCGGGAAGATGTAAATCGGCACGCGCATCAAAGGGGGCGGCTTCCCGGCGGCTCTTCTGCGCACACGTCCAAGAGCAGACATTATTGTCTGTCCCCCACGCTTTGTAAACGTGTTGCGCGGTTGCAAAAAACTCTTTTTTGCAAATCGGACACGTAAACGATTTCCATGCGCCGATGCCGCCGTCGGATCTTATGTACAGATAATCTTGCATTTCTTCCCCCTATAGTGTGATGATCGGTTTCGGTCGCTTCTTCTCGACCACGCTCTTCCAAAACAAAGCGGTCTGCTCCGCGATATACTGCATATCGTCAAGCACTTCCGCGCGGTCGATACGATACTCGCGTATCGAAGCAGAGCCGTCTGAAAAGCGCAGTTCTGCGTTCAGCACGGCGAAGTCGAACTCCGTAACGAGCAGTTGCGCGAGGATCTGCAAATAGTAGGTCTGCGGTATGCGGTTTCCCGCCCATTGATCGTCCGCGCGCTTGCTGTGTATTTCTGCGGTCTTGCACTCCCATATACCGTGTTCGCCGTTCATGCCGAAGAGCTCGCCGTCAAGCGTGCAGGACAAGTGCGGGTATTTGTCGTTGCGGTAGACGCGGAAACCGTGATACTCGACCTTGTACTCGCTTTCGTGCTTGAGCGCGTACAAGGCGCGCAGATGCTCTTCCGCGAGCGTTCCGTATCGTATCTGCCGATTGTCCTCTTTTTGACCGTCCTCAACACCGTTGACTTTCAATTCCCACAGTTGCGTAGGTGTCATAAACGAGCTTTCACCGATTGCCGCCGCCACTTCCGAAGCGCCGAGTGTTTTTTGCCTTCCGGCAAGCCATTTTTCCCGGTTTTCGTATTCCGTGTACTGTATCACCGCAGATCCCTCGGCTTTCGTAAATGCAAAAGCTCGTTCAGTTTCTTTGCATTGTTTTCGTAGCCGTCGCCCGATCTGTAATCTTCGGGGGCGCGGTCAACGTCCATTTCCACGGTTTCCCACATTTTGCCGCAAACCTTACAATGCCGCCGCCGATATATCGCGTCTGTTGAAGTCGCGGTCAGCGTGACGTTGTGGTTGTCCTCAAAGCAAAAAGGACACAGCATATCTATCACCCCCTGCTTCTTTTGCTTTCCGCCTTGCGCTCTGCAAGCAGTTTTGTAATTCCGTGCGCGAAGATCGCGGCATCCATGTCGCTGATTTTCGGTTTCTCCCCGCGCAGGCGCGCGGTTTCCTTTCTCCACACATAGAAGAACCACATCATCCACTCGGGGCATATATCCCCGCATTTCCCGCTCCGAGAGCAATTCGGGCAGGGATATTCTTGTTCTGTCATGTCGTTTCTCCTTTCAGTTGTTGTTTTCCCACCATCCGACCGACACTTCACCAGTCACGGTGTTTGTAAGCACTTGCACGGTGCAGTCGGTATACAAGTCCTCGCGGTCAAACATATTCATTTCTACGACCGTTTTGGGTTCTTTGTTTCCGGCAAGCGCATCCCATATCTTGCAGAGATCGTCGATTTTCTGCTGAATGGGCTTTCCTTTTTCGTCAGCAGTAAATTCTTTGGTGAGCGACAAGCCGCAATCGCGGCAGCGAATACTCGGCGTGACTTCGTTTGCATAAACGGAAAGCGCCACCTCTATGCGTACATTCTCGGATCTGCACTTCGGACAGATGTGCTTAATAGGGTCTTGGCCCGGCATATATGCGATCCCCCCTTATCAGCTTTATGCGCTTTGCAAAGCGGTGCAGGGTTTTCTTCTCCACGCGCTTCTTTTTGTTCCAAAGGAGATGCCGCAGTCTGCCGTCAAACGCAGCGAGAATACGATCTGAAAGCATCCGCGCGTTTTCTTCTTCCTTGTACGCTCGCGTGTTTACAACGAAAACGGCGGTGTCCTTGTCGCCGTCTACAACGACGAAGTAGTACGGTACTCCCGACTCAAAGTCGAACTTTATCATATTTCCGCTCATTTGATCTCCATTCCGATAAATCTTCTTTCATCGTAAAAGATAAGTTTCTGCGGCTGACACGTTGTACTC
>JAGBRZ010000144.1 GCA_017632155.1 Clostridia bacterium | reverse complement strand
GCCGAGAGCGGTCTTTGCGAGCTCAACGAACTTCTTGGTTCCCTCGATAACTGCCTGCTCGAGCATGGACTTAACGGTGGGAATTACGTTATTTACGAGTTCGTTGTATGCTGCGTTGATTGCGGGGATGATTGCGAGAGTGTTTACGTCAGCTGCTGCCTGATTGAGGAGAGCTGCCATATCGTTGAGATCCTCTGCTGCGGAGCCAAGGAGGGCGAGGAGAGCGTCGAGAGTTTCCTGATCGAGCTCATCTGCAGCGAGAATGAATGCCTTTGCCTGTGCAAGGGTCTCAGCAATTTCTGCCTTGAGAACGTATGCCTGTGCTACGAATGCTTCGGTAGTTGCGGTCGGGAAAGGAATAGCAATGTTATTTACTGCTGCCTCTGCGTTCTCGATCGCACCGATTGCTGCTGCGATGTAACCGCTCTGCTCTGCATAATCGTATGCATATGCGTATGCGTCATCGTAGTAGGTGGTGATTACGTAGTAGATATTCTCGAAGGTCTTATCTGCTGCGGTATAGTCGTTAACGTATGCGTTCTTAACAGCCTCAAAGAGAGCGTCATGACCCTTCTGGGAAGGATGAGCGCCAAGACCGTTACCGATTACGCAACGAGCGAAGAGGTTGCAAAGACCATTGAGGTTAGGATCTGCACTAACCGCTGCGCTAAGAGCATCGGGAGTAGCGAGGAGAGTGTAAGCAGCCGTAAACTGCTCGATAACACCGTTATAAATTCCCTCAGCAAGTGCTGCATCGCCACAAAATGTAGTAAGCTTATTAATTGCAGAGCCAGGGAAACGAACTGCAGATCTTACTCCAAGTCCAGCACCTATAAATGCTGCTGCTGCTTGAGTTGCTTCATTATCCGGACCAGCAGTTGCAGCAAGAACATCATCTACATATGCGCCTGCAGGTTTGAAGTAAGCATCTTCCTCATATTCGCCATCAGCGTTCTTTACGAGGTTAGCTGCCAGCATTTCAGAAACATTCTTCGCGTAATTCTCGGAAACGCCACCGAACATTGCAGGATCAAGATTTCCAAGACCAAGTACAGAATTGATAGTTACGGGTGCGCTCTGTCCCGCATCAATAATTGCATTTTCGAACGCAAGATATATAGCGATAGACTTTGCTTTATCAAAGCCATTTTCCTGTGCCCACTGAAGCTTGTAGCTTCTCTGCTGCTCATATTCGCAGATTTCATCAAAGGTTACGGGAACCAAGCCGAAAGTTGTGGAAAGCATACCCCAAATCATACCAGGCTTAGTTGCAGTTCCAACGATGGATTCTACAAAACGCTTACGAATGGTGGAAGATTCGTTAGGCTTATGAAGAACTGCATTGCCATCTTCGTCAACAGCATAGAAATCCTTGCCATACTCATTAACAAGACACTCTACCATAGGAGCTTCTGCATAGTAGAACTTTGCATCAGCATATACGCTGTTCTGGGTTGCCTGCATATAGGTGGGAAGAGCAGCGATGAATGCGTTAAGGGGAATGAAGATAGCATCAAGAACATCACCCATGGTGATACCCTCAACGGTATCATCACCCTTATAAGTATTCATAAGAGCAACGAGAATGATCTCTGCATCGGGGTTGAGCTGGAGAATAGCCTCAACAGAACCTGCATAGTTGAGAACGTAGCTAAGACCGGTATAAACGATGGTGTTAGCAAGAGCCTCAAGAGTGGGGTTAGCAGAGATGGGCTGACCAAGCTTGCCCTCTACAGCAGAATAAAGGTCTGCCTTGAGTTCAAGAATCTGAGCCTGGAGTTCGGGAGCGCACTCGCGGATAGCATTCTCTACCTTGTAGATCATAGCATCGGAGGGCTCACCGTCGAAGCCGATAGCTTCCATGATTCTGCCGAATGCAAATACGCCGAAGTTACCATTACCCATACCGAGGGAAATGATATCAGCGTTCTTTACAGAATCCTGATAATACTTAGCAACGATAGCTGCTTCATCATCAGTAATCTTACCATCTGCGCCTGCATTCTCAATAGCGTAAGCTGCTACTGCGAGGCGGTAGTCATTACAAAGCTCTTTCCAAGTCCATTTGTCACCGGTAGAGAACTTTGCGTTCCAAGCAGCCTCATCCCAAGCACCGTCGGTGATTGCGATAGCTTCAGCATCAGTGTAGTCCAGTTCAAGAAGCCAATGAAGGTCTTCTGCACGCATTGCGGACATTGCAAGCTGAGCGTGGTTTACATTTTTGCCGGTAGAGGTCTCAAGCCATGCAGCAAACTGGTTGCCGTATGCACCCTCACCGTAGTCCTCAACGCCGGTATTTCCGTCATAGCCGGGAAGACCGTAGCCGTTGGACATGGAATCACCAAGAGATACATAATTGATCTCATTGGACTCGTCCGCATCTGCTGCATACACAACGAGTGCGGTGCTACATACACTGAATACCATCAGAAGTGACAGCAACAGAGCAGTAGCTCTTTTGAAAGTTGTTTTCATTCCAAAATCTCCTTTTTTATTTTAATTTTGAATTTCAAAATTTATTTTACAACGCCTTTTGGAGCAGCGTTTGTAACGAAATTAATTAAAGGGTCCAGGACTTATAATCGTAGTCCTTATATTTCTTACCGACTGCGCGGTAATCATTTTTGCCCATTGCGGTGAGGGGCATTTGATCGATGCAGACAACGGCAACGGGTTTGCCGCGCTCCTCGACGTTTTGGTCACAGAGGGTGAAGATCTCGGAGCACTTTGCGCGCTTCTCTTCCTCGGTGAGCTCGCCCTCGAACTCGACAACTACCATGGGGTACTGGCCCTGGCTGTGGTCAAGGTCATTTACGCCGACTACGCAGACGTTTTTGACGTCCTCGCGTGCGTCGATGAGTCCCTCAAGGTTTACGGGGAAGACCTTGTGGCCGTCAAAGCGGGTGATCATTCGCTTGATTCTGCCAACAATGAAGACAAAGCCGTCCTCGTCCATATATCCCCAGTCGCCCGAATGGATCCACACGTTGCCGTCGGAGTGGCGGCGCATTACGTTTGCGGTCTCCTCGGGTGCCTCGAAATAATACTTCATCATTGAAGGTCCGGTGACGCAGACCTCGCCGATCTTGCCAAGCGGAACCTCGAGACCGGTTTCCGGATCGATGATCTCTATTGTTGTTGTAAGCGAGGGGATTCCGACGCTCTTGGGCTTATACACCGTATTTACGCAGAAGCAAGCCGCGGCGGAAAGCTCCGACATTCCGTAGCCCTGCGCGAGGGGGTATCTCATTCCGTGCTTCTCGCGGAAATCGTTGAGCTTTGCCTCGAGGCCTTCGTTCATCGAATCGCCGCCCGACGCGAGGGTGCGAAGGAAGGAAAGGTCCATATTTGCGACCTCTTTGCTTCCTATCAGAAGCTCGATGAATACGGGGGTGGAGATGACGTGGTTCGGACGGAAGTCGCGGACGAGCTTGCCGATCTGCTGCGGGATGAAACGCGGGATGGGTACGAGAGTCATTCTCAAGCACAGGGGCATGTGCATTCCGCACACAAGGCCATATGCCGAGAAGACGGGAATTATTCCAAGATAACGGTCGTTATCATAATGCACAACGTCACAGTATATGAAGTTGATGACAACGGCGTTGACAGAGTCATTTGTGAGCACTACACCCTTCGGGAAGCCGGTTGTGCCGCCCGTGTATGTAATGGCAACGGCGGTGTCGCCCTCATAAGGAACCTCGACAGCCACAACGCCTTCGCCTCGCTTGATGAATTCCTTCCAAGTGATGACGTCCGCGGTGTATTCGATGGCGGTTCTCGATTTGATCTGCATTGCGACCTTCTTTATATAAGGAAGAGAAGTTGCGGCAGACTGGGTGATTATGAGGTCCTGATTCACAAGGCTTTTGATCTGCTTGATCTTGGGCCAGGCGATGTCAAGGGTGACGAGCACCTTTGAGCCCGAATTGGTGATCATTCTGCTGATGCTTGTGACGTCCATTCGGGGGTCGATCATATTTGCGGTTGCGCCGATCTTATTGAGCGCGTAGATGGATGCGATGGTTTCGGGGATCTGAACAGATACAAAGGAAACGATGTCACCCGGTCTTACGCCTGCGGCACAAAACGCCTGCGCGGTTGCCTCGATTCGATCAACGAGCTCGCCGAAGGTGATGTCATTGCCATAGTAGTGGAGCGCGGGAGCATCATATCTATCCTTATTAAGTCGCTTTAAATAGTCGTAAGCGGTGCAGTCGGGGAGTTTGGCGTTTTTGGCTTCTTCGGAATAATACTTCATCCACACTTTATCGCGATTGATAAAGTCCTTGCGTGAATCTGCCATTTTCACTTCCTCGCTTTCGTTAGCAATTTATATAATAAATACACAAACACAAATTATTACAGGCAATATTATACCACCAAATGAGGCAAATGTCAACCATAAAAAGAAAAAATATATACGTTTTTTCACGTTTAATTGGATTCAATATTTTTTCTGCGTGCACTATCCTTACAAAAGGATACAAAAAGCCTTGAAATGCAAGGGTTTTTGTAAGTTCATGCCGTTTGGGTGTTTTTATAAAATCCGAAAAAAATTTTTCGCAAAAATGCAAAATTTGGCTGTTTTGCAAAAGTTGTATCTATTTTGTGTCATAGCTTCCTTTTTATTACATATTTTTTGATTTTGGAACTTTTCTTCATTTTTATATTTTATATATCCCCGAGCAGGGCAATCTTGCGCAATTCTATTATTTTTCAAAAAACAGATTGACAAAAATCAAATTTTAATGTATAATATATTTATCTATGAAAAATAGAAATTTTATGGAGGATTTCCAAATGAAACACATTTCCCGCATTATCATTGCGATCCTTGTTATCGCTATGATGCTTCCCATGGCTCTTGCATGTGCAGAGACCAAGCCCGGCGATGAGACCACTGCAGGTTCTGCAGAAACTCAGGCTCCTTCGGGCAACGATCCCGTTGTAACCGAGCCTGAAGAGACTCTCTTTGCTGCTTCCGACATCCCCGCTGACCTCAAGTTTGAGGGCGAGACCATTAAGTTCCTTTACTGGGATGACGTTGAGAACCCCGAGTTCTTCGTTGAAGACCAGAACGGCGAATCCGTAAACGACGCGATCTACAACCGTAACGCAAAGGTTGAAGAGCAGTTCGGCGTTACACTTGAGTTCACCGGCACTCCCGGTAACTTCAACAACCAGAAGGCTTTCGTTAACCAGTGCATCAACAGCACACAGTCCGGTGCTGACGCTCACGACTTCTTCGCAGGTTACTCGATGTCCGGTGCAACCCTTATGTGCGAGGGTATCGCTCAGGACCTCACCGACTACTCCATCATCGAGTTTGACAAGCCCTGGTGGCCCTCTTCCCTTACCTCTAAGGCAACTCTTAAGGACGGTATCTACTTCGCTTCCGGTGACATCTCCACAAACTTCCTTTACATGATGTACGTTTGCATCTTCAACAAGGATATGTACACCGACGTTTACGGCGCGGAGCCCAAGGATCTTTACGAGTTTGTTGACTCCAAGGAATGGACCATCGACAAGTTCATCGAGCTTTCCTCCGGTGTTTACGTTGACCTTGATGCTGACGCAGTTGCTAGCAGCGGCGACCGTTTCGGTTTCGTAACCAACAACATTCACTTCGACTCCTTCTACACCTCCGCTAACCTCTTCACCGTTGTTCCCAACCAGGACGGCTCTCAGGTTATGCTCTCCCCCGACCTCTTCTCCGAGAAGACCCAGAACCTTCTTACCAAGATGTGCGAATTCCTGCACTCCACCGGTGACTGCTATTTCGTAGACGACCAGAACCACTTCGCTAACGGCGGCGCGCTCTTTACCATCAACCGTGCACAGGTTACTTCCAAGAAGCTTGGAAGCACCGCTTTCTCTTACGGTATCCTTCCCGTTCCGAAGTATGATATAGAGCAGGAAGAGTACTACACCTGCATGGCATTCCCCTTCACCACCTACGTGCTCTCCACCGCTTCCACTCACTCCGAGGCAGCTGCTGCTACCCTCGAGCTTATGGCTTACCAGAGCTATCTCCAGATCACTCCCGCACTCTTTGAGGAAGCTATGAAGCTCAGATACGCTGACCAGAGCTCCGACTCCTTCATGTTCGACCTCATCCGTGAGAGCGTTGTCATCGACCTTGGCAGACTTCTTACCAACCGTCTTGAGAATCTCTCCTACAGCCTCTTCCGCGGCGCAATGAACAACAACCAGGCAGGTTCTTGGTCTTCGCTCGAAAAGGCAAATACCAAGCTCTTCAACAGAAAGATCAACGATATCAACTCTGCACTCGAAAAGCTTGGCTAAGATACATATGAAAAAGCAGCCTTCGGGCTGCTTTTTGTTTTATTTTTCAAAAAAGTGATTGACAAATGCTTCATTTTAGTTTATAATAATTAGGTATATCAAAATTCTAAATTTCGCAAAGGATACAGAAAAAATGACACTTTATGAAGAACTTATCGCGCGCGGTCTTGTGGCTCAGGTTACAGACGAGGCGCACATCAGCGATATGATCAACAACGGCAAAGCCACCTTCTACATCGGCTTTGACCCCACCGCAGACTCCCTGCACGTCGGTCACTTTATGGCTCTCTGCCTTATGAAGAGACTCCAGATGGCAGGCAACAAGCCCGTCGTTCTCATCGGCGGCGGAACTGCAATGATTGGTGACCCCTCGGGCAGAACCGATATGCGTTCCATGATGACCCGCGAGACCATTCAGCACAACTGCGATTGCTTCAAGGCCCAGATGGAGCGCTTCATCGAGTTTGGCGAGGGCAAGGCCCGGATGATCAACAACGCCGACTGGCTGCTGAAGCTGAACTATGTGGAG